>JAAURZ010000261.1 GCA_012031955.1 Bacteroidia bacterium | reverse complement strand
CGCGCTGGATGTATCGCCAGGCCTGGAATCGGCAAGTTTCTCCCGCTGCACCATGGCCACGTGGCACTCATCCATTTCGCCGCATCGCATTGCAAGGAGCTGATCGTGTCGATGAGCTATACTGAAACCGACCCGATCGATGCGTCGATACGATTTGATTGGATCAAAGAAACATTCCGCGACATGCCTGCGATCAAACCGGTAATGGTGCGCGACGATTTCGACGATCCCTCATTGCCTTTCATGGACCGCATGCAGCTATGGGCTACCGGCATCGGCGAGCGATACCCGGGCATTGACGTCATCATCTCGTCAGAAGAATACGGCGCGGCCGTAGCGTCGCTACTGGGCATCGCGCACATTTCGTTCGATCCTGAAAGAACACAAGTACCAGTGTCGGCTTCACGAATCCGCAGTAACCCGTACCAACACTGGCAGTATATACCAGCGGCTGTGCGGCCCTACTACGTGAAGCGCGTTTGCCTGTATGGGCCCGAAAGCACTGGGAAGTCTACGCTGGCACAATGGCTTGCCGTCTGCTTCGACACGGAGTTTGTGCCCGAGGTAGCCCGTGAAATGATCTCGTCCAACGAATTCACGCTGGAAGACATCGAGCGGATCGGACACGCGCAAACGATGCGGGTGCTTTCGAAAACAAAAACCGCCAATAAGATCCTCTTTTGCGACACGGATGTGATCACCACGCAGATCTATTCGCGGCACTACCTGCATGCGGTGCCCGACGTATTGTATACGCTGGAAAAGCAAGTGCACTATCACCATTATTTTCTCTTCGACGTAGATGTGCCCTGGGTGGCCGATGGCCTCCGTGACCTGGGCAACCGGCGCAAAGACATGTTCGATGCATTCCGCAACGAGCTTGTGAGCAGGAACATTTCCTTCACACTTGTAACGGGCGATTACGCCGAACGCGAAAAGGTTGTTATCCAGGTGTGCCGGCAACTGCTTTCATAGTGGCCTTGCCAGCGCGGTATCCTTTTACGGAGTAGTACAGGATGTACAGGTAACAGGGTGTCATCAGCAACAGGAACACCCACTGGAAATTGTAGGTCTCTTTGAGGGCGGCAAACATTTTGGGTATAATGGCACCGCCGGCAATGCCCATGATGAGGATGGCGGATCCTTTTTCAGTAAACTTGCCAAGGCCATCGATGGCCAGCGGGAAAATAGCCGGCCACATGAGTGCGTTGGCCAACCCGAGCGCTGCCACAAAGCCCACCGAGATGTAGCCGTGGGTGAACGCCGCCAATAGCGTGAATGCGATGCCCAACACCGCCGATATTTTTAACGCGCCTTGCTGCGAAATGTATTTGGGTATGGCACCCAGCCCGATCACATAGCCGACCAACATGGCGCCCAGCGTAAAGGACGTGAAGTACTTGGTTTCGTCGGCGGAGATGCCGAAACCCCTGCCGTAGGTACCAATGGCGTCGCCTGCCATCACCTCTACACCTACGTAAACGAAGATGCAAAGCGCGCCGAGCATCAAATGCGGAAATTGCAGCACGCTCGTTTCTGTTTGGACAGCGAACTGTCGGCGGGTTGCCGGTTCACCTCGCCAGCCTTGAGTTCCGGCAGCGACGAGTTCATTATCCAAAAGCCCAGCAGCACCAGCACGCCGGCCATCACCATGTATGGCACATATATCTGTGAAGGCAAACTGCGACAGGATGGCTTCCTTCGTTGCTTCGTCGGGTGCAGCTTTCACCGTGTCTTCGAGCTTGTCGATCCCTTTCAACACAAAGGCGCCGAGCACCACCGGGCTGAGCATGCCGGCTACTTTGTTGCAGATGCCCATCATGCTGATGCGCTGCGCCGCGCTTTCGATAGGCCCTATGATGCTCACGTATGGGTTGGAGGCGGTTTGTAGCAACGAAAGGCCGGAGCCGATCACAAACAGGCCCACCAGCGATATGGTGTAGTTTCGCTCGGTTGCAAATGTGCCGAACACAAACGTGCCCACGGCCATCACGATTAACCCCAGGGCCATTCCTTTTTTCATGCCTGTTTTCTCCAAAATCTTCGACGATGGCAACGCCAGGAAGAAGTAGGCGAGGTAGAAAGCAGTGGTTACCAGGAAGGCTTCGGAGTCGGTGTTGAGTGAAAAGGCAAGCTTAACGAACGTAATAAGCGGGCCGTTTATCCAGGTCACAAAACCGAAAATGAAGAACAGCGTGCCGATGATAGCCATCGATGCCGCGTATTGATTTTTAGAAGGGGTGGTCATGGTTCAGGTTTAATTTGGTGGATCCGCTGCAAGACTTTGTCGAAATGTGGAAGAAGTCTTGTGCGTTGCACACACAATGACCATAAAAGTATATTTTTGCGACAAAATCGACGCTTCGGAATTTCCACAAGTAAAAAAACAAAACGGAATGAGCACACCAAATAGCACACAAAAAAAACTCACTTTATTAGTTCTGGCAGCCGGCATGGGCAGTCGTTATGGAGGCATTAAGCAGATAGACGGCTTTGGACCATCGGGCGAAACCATCATGGATTACTCGCTTTTCGATGCACTCCGCTCAGGCTTCACGAAGGTAGTCTTTATTGTGCGCGAAGAAATCCTCGAAGCTGTGAAAGAAATGTTTCTGCCTAAACTCGAGGGCAAGGTTGAAGTGGACTTCGTCATTCAGTCGCTGGATACGCTTATTCCCAAACAATATCAAAACAAAGATCGCGTGAAACCCTGGGGCACTGGTCATGCCATGCTGTGCGCCAGAGATGTGATCAGCGAACCGTTTGCCGTGATCAACGCCGACGACTTTTATGGCCGCGATGCCTTCCGCGCTGTGTCGGACTTCTTTGGAAGCAACAGCGGCGGCGACCACGCCATGGTCGGCTATACACTCAGTAACGTGCTTTCCGACCACGGCAGCGTGTCGCGCGGGTGCGGCGAAAAGGACGCCAACGGATATCTGCAAACTGTGGTGGAGCGCACTACCATTGTAAAAGAAAACGGCAAGATCGTTTCGAAAGAAAAGGAAGGCGACCGGGAACTCAGTCCCGACACACCTACGTCGATGAACTTCTGGGGTTTTCATCACAACATATTCTCTCTTTCACTTGAAATGTTTCGCCGGTTTCTGGAACAGAATCACGCCAATATCAAAGCGGAGTTTTACATACCGCTTATCGTGAATGACATGATCGCGGAGAACAAGGGTAAGGTGAAAGTGTTATCGGGCGGCAGTACTTGGTTCGGCGTCACATACCAGGAAGACAAGGCGCTGGTGTCGGGCAAGATCAAAGACCTAATCGCGCAGGGCCTCTACCCGCAAAACCTGTGGGCGTAACGGAAATTCCAGCGTCCATTCTCGGCGCGTACGGGTTGCGGGCCGAAGACTTCAAAGTAGAAGCGCTGACAGCCGGCCACATACACCGCACGCTGAAGCTTACCGGAGCCGCCTGTTTTGTGTTGCAGCGGGTGAATAAGAATGTGTTCAAGCATCCTGAAGTAATTGGTGCCAACGTGCGGGCTGCGGCCGATCATCTCGCCGAGCACTTCCCGGATTATTCTTTCATGTCAACCATCCGCTCGACTGCCGGCAACGACCTGGTCTACGACGACGCCGGGCACCCGTGGCGGTTGTTCCCGTATATCGACCACACGCTTACGGTAAATGCGGTCAGCACCGCACGGCAGGCATTCAGGGCGGCGGCGGCATTTGGAGGCCTTACACGCCGGCTTCGTGGCGTCGACATGCGCCAGTTCAATCCCACGATTGAGCGGTTCCACGACCTCAGCCTCCGCTACCGGCAGTTCGAATCGGCGCTGGCAAATGCGGATGACAACCGGCGCGCGCAGGCCATCCGCGAAATTGAACAGGCCGAAAGGTTCAGGCACCTCGTAGCGAGGTACGAAGCCACCATCACCAACCTCCCCTTGCGCGTAACGCACAACGACACCAAAATAAATAACGTGCTGTTTCATGCACACACCGGCGAGTCGGTGTGCGTGATCGACCTGGACACACTCATGCCCGGCTATTTCATTTACGACCTGGGCGACATGGTGCGCACGTTTGTAAGTCCGGTCGATGAGGAAGAAAAAGATTTTGAAAGGATCGCCTTCCGGCAGGAAATTTACGATGCCCTGATGGAGGGCTATCGCTCGGAGATGGGCGACGACCTGAACGCGGCCGAAAAACAGGCCGTGCATTTCTCAGGACTCATGATGACATACATTATGGGGCTGCGCATGCTTGCCGACTTTCTGAATGGCGACGTTTACTACCACACCACCTACCCCGCACAAAATCTTGTGCGCGCAGGCAACCAGCTACGCTTGCTGGAAGTGCTCGCCGACAAAATAGGCTAGACTCACTCAATGAAGCACTCGTAAAAAAGTTTAACGTGGTCGAGTGCCAGTGCTGGCCTTGGCTCATCGGGCATCAAGCTCAGCAACGCCTGTAGTTCATCTTCGCCGATGGGATAGTCTTCCAGCATCTCGCCATCGTCTTCATCCGGGCTTAGTATTTTCTTCAGTTCCCTTACGGGAATGTGGCTGATATCATACTCGGCAAGCATCGAGTCGTCGTTGAAATCATAAACACAAATTACTCTCCTAAAGCTCATGTTGATGAGTGAATTTTAGATTTGATCTTGTAACACAATTATGATCGTCTCACGCCTTCACCGCGCAGGCGGCGCAAGATATAGGAAAACAACAAACCGTCGGTCGGTGCCCGGAAAAACATTTTTCTCGCTGCAAACTTGTTGTCATGCCCGCCTGGGCAAACGAAGACAGTTGATGAATCATCAGTCGGATCGGGTCCTTGCTGCTCTTGTTGAAACGTAACGCTACTTGATTTTTCCCTGACG
>JAAURZ010000260.1 GCA_012031955.1 Bacteroidia bacterium | reverse complement strand
GGGAGCAGCTCATGGAGTGCGTGGCGGCGGCCTATCGGGCGGTTCCCCAGGTCGAGGACAAGGCGCTGCACGAAGCGCAGGTGCTCGTGGGGCAGTTCGTGAGCGAGATGAAGAAGATCGACGAGTCACTGAAGGTGGTGACGGTCTTCCTCGATGCCCTGAAGAACGGCGACACCTCGACGAAGGCGTCGCTCCTCACGTCCAAGGCCCTGGCCGAAACGACCAAGCACGAGTTCGAGGTGAATCCGCAGAGCGCCCCGAACGCCCAGTATGAAGTGCATCCGCCGGAGTTCCTGCAGAACAACCCGAATGGCGCCCATGTGACTAGCGTCTGGACGGAGACTTATGAAGACGGGCAAGTCACCTACGAGGTGGTGTGGGTTCTGCGTCGCGAGACCCAAGGCTGGCGGATCGCGGGGATGGCGATCGAGTTGATTCCGGGTCAGCCCCCGTCGTTCCTGAACTTCGAGGATCCGGCTGATATGGCCGCCAAATACAACGAAGCGATTGCCGCCCAGGAGCAGCCAGCGGCGGAAACGGCCGCCAAGCCAGAAAGTCCGTCAGCAATCCAGGCTACCCCGATAGAGCGGTAGCCAATTTTCGTATCGAAACGAGCACCAACAATACCAGGCCAACAGGTCTGGCCGCTGCCAGTTCTGCGAACACGGATCGTTCTGTTGTAAGTAATTTACTAGAAACGACTTGTGACGTTTCTCTGCCTCCGGATACTGTGCCGGTTGGCACATCTTTGCTGCCCGCTGGACATCGGCATTCGATGTCGTAGAGTTTTCAGCCTCGATCAGCGCAGTTTCCCCACAAGTCTAAATGCACGCAGATTGTGCATTTTATCACAAGCCGCTTGACACCGGCCCCTGTGCTGATACTTTAACGGCCTAACCTACGCGGCCACTACAGCCTTCGTAATCGGCAAATCTTCCCAACAGGGTTTGCCTATGCGGGCGGGAAATGGTTGGCGAGGGTCCTAGAGTCGCATCCAGGTTGCTCGCGCCGTCGAGCTTCCTTGATGAGGCGCGGTGACGGCAACTTTGGTGTTTCGACTTACGGTACCTGTAAGCAACTGGAGGATTCGAGGATGAACCGCATTGTTGTGCTCGGTGTGGCTGCGTTTTTTGCCCTCGTGGGCATCGCCTTGATTGGCGGCGAAAAGTTCGGCGGAAGCCGGCCTTGTTCGCCCGCAGCGGCGGCTGCAATGGCTGCTCGGATGATTGCGGCGGCTGCCACGGCCGCAAGCATCGTCGCTGCCACGGCGGCGACGACTGCTGCTCGTCGAAGGACAGCTGCAGCGATTCGTGCCATGGCCGCAAGCGCTGCCGACGAAAACAAGTCGATGTATGATTGGCTTCTCGAAATGTACGTCGAATTCGGGTATTACAAGGAGCATCTTCTCAACATCACCAAGAAAGGCCAGCAAGGCGAGCAGGAGATCAAAGCCATGATGGAGAAACTTCGAACCAATCCGCCGACAGAACTAATCGGCAGCGCCGTAGTAAGGCAGCTCGACTACAAAACATCGGAAGAAAAGAACCTCGACACGGGCGCCATAACCAAGATTGACTTGCCGTCGTCCGACGTATTGCAATTCTATCTGGCCGATGGAACCAAAATTTCGGCTCGTCCATCGGGTACGGAACCTAAGATTAAATTTTATATCAGCGTGAACGCGCCGCTTCCTTCAAGAAATTCGTTCGACGCCGTTGATGCGCTGCTCACTGAAAAATAAACGGCATCGAGGCATACCTACTTTCAATTTAAACTATGCAAACAATATCGGACATTCATTGACAACCCTTCTGTTGCGCGACATTGCCAAACTGCGCGACGAGATATCGAAGTACAGTCACGACGCAGACCTTTGGAAACTTCAGGGTGAGATAAAGAACACCGCAGGAAATCTGTGCCTTCACTTGTGCGGCAACCTTCAGCATTACGTAGGCCACATTCTCGGGAGTAGCCGATATGCAAGAAACCGGGAGCAAGAGTTCGCCGCGCGTGATATGACCAAAGCGGCCCTGCTGCAGGAAATAGACAACACCCACTTAGCGGTGAAATCGACGCTCGAAAAACTGGACGATAACGTCCTGGAGAGCGAATATCCTGAACAGGTATTCAGCCACCCGATGACGACCGGCTACTTTCTTATTCACCTTTCGGGGCACCTCACGTACCATCTGGGTCAAATCAACTATCACCGCCGCATACTGGCGAGCTAACCGGTTTGCAAGAACATGTGGGGATCGTTAAATTTGCGCCTTCATGATGAAAAAAGTCGCTTTTTATACGCTGGGCTGCAAACTTAACTACGCCGAAACCTCCACCATCTCGCGGATGTTCGAGGAAAAGGGCTATCAAAAAGTGGACTTCAGTGACACCCCGGATATTTTCATCATCAACACTTGCTCGGTAACTGAGAACGCAGACAAAAAATGTCGCAAGGTGGTACGTGAGGCGCGCCAGATCTCGCCCGACGGATATGTGGCTATCATCGGCTGTTATGCACAACTGAAGCCAAAGGAAATTTCTGAAATACCGGGGGTGGATGCTGTGCTTGGGGCTGCGGAAAAATTCAGACTTGTGGAGTTGCTCGACGGATTCACGCGTAAGCCGCGCCGGAAGTATTTGCATCCGACATCGAGCAGGCAAACATGTTCAACACCTCCTACTCCATGTTCGATCGTACCCGCACATTCCTCAAAGTGCAAGACGGGTGCGACTACTCATGCACGTTTTGCACCATCCCGCTGGCCCGGGGCAACAGCCGCAGCGACACCATTGCAAACATCGTAGACGCCGCGAAAAAAATCGGCGAGACGGAGGTGCGCGAAATTGTGCTCACTGGTGTAAACACCGGTGACTTTGGAATCCGTGAAGGTGTGCGACAGCAGCATTTTATCGACCTTGTGCGGGCACTCGACAACGTTGAGGGCGTGGACAGGTTTCGTGTCTCGTCCATTGAGCCCAACCTGCTCGACGACGAAATCATCGAGTTTGTAGCCACCTCGAAACGTTTTGTTCCGCACTTCCATATTCCGTTGCAATCAGGCTCCAACAAAATACTGAAACTCATGAGGCGCCGGTATCAACGCGAGCTTTACCAGGCGAGAGTTGACAAAATCAGGGCACTGATGCCGTACTGTTGCATCGGTGTCGACGTGATCGTCGGTTTTCCCGGCGAAACCGAGGATGACTTCCTGGAGACCTGCCATTTCCTCAATGAGCTGGATATCTCTTACCTCCATGTATTCACGTACTCCGAAAGGGAGAATACATTGGCAGCACAAATGCCTGGAGTTGTTCCTCAGCAAATACGGGCGGAGCGTTCACGAATGCTTCACTCTCTGTCCGACAAGAAGCGCCGAAAGTTTTATGAATCTAACATCGGCTCTGTCCGCACGGTGCTTTTTGAAAACGACATCGAAAACGGCATGATGCACGGCTTCACGGAAAATTACGTTCGCGTGAAAGCGAAGTATGACCCAATGCTCATCAACGAGCTCAAACCCGTGGTGCTTACGAGCATCGATGCTCAAGGGCTGGTTGAAGCGGCCGAGCCCGAACCCGCTTACGAGGCCCATTGAGGGCATCGCGCAAATCACTGTTCACAAAAATTTTACAAATTCTTAAAACTCTTACATGGGTTTGACGGTGCCGTACAACCCTTAAAAAGAAGCACTGTCGTGGCTTACTTTTGCCTAGTCGTTAGTTGGTGTGTCACTCCTCGCATCATACTCGCTTTTTCAAAGCTGACGCTATAGACAATCAAACCAAGGAGAAGGAAGGAAAGAAAGACTCGTGTTGTTGACTAGAGGGGGTTTTCTTTCCTTTCCTTTCATTTTACAATCATCCCGTCCCTTATTTCCACCCGCCTGTCCGCCATTGTAGACAGTTGATTGTTGTGTGTTACGATGATGAAGGTCTGCTCCAGGGTATCACGCAATTTGAAGAATAGCTGGTGCAGTTCAAGGGCATTCGTTGAGTCAAGGTTGCCGCTTGGCTCATCGGCAAGTATGAGTGCCGGCGAATTGATCAGGGCCCTTGCCACGGCAACGCGCTGTTGCTCGCCGCCGGACAACTCCGCCGGTTTGTGGTCGAGTCGCTCTTGCACCCCAAGCAAGTGAAGCAACTCTTTCGCTCTCTCGCGTACGGCACGCTCTTGCTTGCCTCCGATCAGTCCAGGAATCATTACATTCTCAAGCGCTGAAAACTCAGGCAGCAAATTGTGAAATTGAAACACGAAACCTATCGATTTATTTCTGAAGGCGGCAAGGCTTTTGGCCGACTGATCGAAGACTTTGTGCTCTTCTATTTCAACCGTGCCCTGATCGGGCCGGTCCAACGTACCGACTATGTGAAGCAGCGTGCTCTTGCCCGCGCCGGAAGCACCCACAATGGCCACGATTTCTCCTTTGCTCACTTCGAAGTCTATTCCCTTTAAGACGGCAAGGCTGCCATACGACTTGTGAATATTCCTTGTTCGAAGCATCATTGGCGGCCGGATCTTGTTATAAAGACTTAAATAAACTAGTTTCGCTGCAAAACAAAAAATTATGAACATCCACGAATACCAGGGTAAGGAGATACTTAGGAAGTATGGAGTGGCCATTCAGCGTGGCATCGTTGCCGACACACCGGACTCGGCCGTGGCTGCCGCCAAGGAGTTACAGGCTGAAACCGGAACCCAGTGGTTTGTGGTGAAGTCGCAGATACATGCAGGAGGACGTGGCAAGGGTACGGTTCGCGAAACAGGATCAAGGGGTGTTGTACTGGCCAAGAGCCTGGCGGAAGTGCCCGAGAAAGTGAAGGGTATACTGGGAGGCACGCTTGTAACACACCAGACT
>JAAURZ010000259.1 GCA_012031955.1 Bacteroidia bacterium | reverse complement strand
CATGGGAAGTATCGACAAAACGCCACTAGGCAATACCCAGGTGCTGAGCTTCATCCGAAAATACGAGGACGACGAACTACTGGTGCTGCACAACGTAAGCGATGTGGAGATAACAATCGAAATGCCTGCGTCCATGCGTAGCTTCGATGACGTAGTCTTTCAAACCACGGCCATCAAAATCGAAAACAACTTGGTGACAATACCCGCATACACAACAGCAATACTCAAAAAATGAAAACGGACAGGCGCGTGTGATCATTGAAAACGTTCAGCCCCGGGTGGACGGCGGACTTTACCCCGCGAAACGGTGTGTAGGGGAGCGTGTGGACGTAACCGCCGCTATTTTTGCCGACGGCCACGATCACATACGCGCGCGCCTGCACTACGCCGTGCCGGGTGACGATGAATACCGCGTCGTTGAAATGACACACGGCTTCAACGACGAATGGATGGCATCGTTCTACGTGGAGCAAAACCGGAACATACCAGTTCTACATTACCGCGTGGGTAGACCATTTCGATACCTGGTACGACGGATTCAAGAAAAAGGCGGCGGCGAAAAGTCGACGTGTCTGTCGAACTGTTGGAAGGCGCGCTCATGCTGCGCCGCCTCGCAGGGGACAACAAAAAAAACTCATCGACACGTAGCGGAACAACTCGAGAATGCCGACAAGGCTGCGGCCACCGCCGCTGTGCTCGGCAGTGATTTTGAAAAAGTAGTGCACGACCACCCGTTGGTAGCGCACGAAACCAGAACAACGTCAACCCTGCCGGTACTGGTGGAACCAAGCCGTTCAAACTTCACCACGTGGTACGAACTTTTTCCAAGATCGGCAGCGCTGGAAGATCGGCACGGCACCTTTCGCGACGTCATCAAACTGCTGCCGCGCATTGTATCAATGGGCTTCGACGTGCTGTACCTGCCGCCGATTCATCCCATAGGAAAAGTAAACCGCAAAGGCAAGAACAACAACGTGAAGGCCAACCCCGGCGAGCCCGGTTCGCCATGGGCCATTGGCAGCGACGAAGGCGGCCACAAAAGCATACACCCGGAGTTGGGCACGCTCGACGACTACAAGGCATTGATCGCCGAAGCCGGCAAGCACGGCATCGACATCGCCCTCGACCTCGCCTTTCAGTGCGCGCCCGACCATCCATACGTAAAAGAAAACCCGCAATGGTTCAAGCAACGTCCTGACGGTTCGATTCAATATGCTGAAAACCCACCCAAGAAATACCAGGACATTTACCCATTCAATTTCGAAACCGAAGACTGGAAGAACCTGTGGGAAGAACTCAAGTCGGTGATCGTATACTGGATAGAGCAGGGTGTAAAAATATTCCGTGTCGACAACCCGCACACCAAGCCGATACCCTTCTGGGAGTGGGCGTTCGACGAGCTACAAAAAGATCACCCCGGAGTAATTTTCCTGTCCGAAGCATTCACGCGCCCGAAGATCATGGCATCGCTGGCCAAGTCTGGATTCACACAATCGTATACCTATTTTACATGGCGCGTCAGCAAGCAGGAAATTATCGACTACATGAACGAGTTGGTGTACGGCCCGTCGCGCAACTACTTCCGGCCCAACTTCTGGCCCAACACACCCGACATACTGCCGTATCATCTCCAGCACCAGGGCGAAAGCATCTTCATACTGCGACTCGCGCTTGCGGCAACGCTCTCGTCCAACTACGGCATCTACGGGCCGCCCTATGAATTTTGCGAGAACGAACCTGTGGCAGGCAGAGAAGAATACTTCAACTCCGAGAAATATGAAGTGAAACGCTACGACTGGAAGCGAACCAACCGCATTACCGATATTATCACCATCATAAACAGGGCGCGAAAAGAGCATGCCGCCCTGCAGTCGACGTGGAATATGCAATTCCTTTCCATCGACAACGGCAACATTGTGGCCTACCTCAAGGCGACCGACGACCTGAAAAGCATCGTGTTGGTAGTCGTGAACCTCGACCCGCACGCGCGGCAGTCGGGATACGTGCAGTTGCCGAAAGACCGTCTGCGGTTAGGCGAGCACATCAACGTGAAAATCAGTGACCTGATGACAGACGAACATTTCACCTGGACGCAGGAGTGGAACTATGTGGAGATCGATCCCTACAAGATGCCGTTCCATTTGTTTAAGGTCGAAATACATGAGTCGAACATGTAGAAATTGTTTTGGGCCAACCCTTCGGACTCTGGCCAAAGTTTAGTAAACTACCATTACAAAACCAATCAATGCATGAGTAGTCCTTCCAAAAACGGCGACGGCTCCCTGTGGTTCAAAGATGCGATCATCTATGAAGTCTCCGTGAGGGCATTCTACGACAGCAACGGCGACGGCATCGGCGATTTCCCCGGCCTGTTGCAAAAGCTCGACTATCTCGAAGACCTTGGCATCAATACTTTGTGGCTGCTGCCGTTCTATCCGTCGCCCCTCAAAGACGACGGCTACGACGTAACCGACTACTACGACATTCACCCCGACCTTGGCACCCTTCGCCGACTTCAAGGCCTTTCTCAAAGAAGCGCGCATCGGCGCGGCATGAAAGTGATCTACGGAGCTCATCACTCAACCACACGTCCGATCAGCACCCGTGGTTCAAAAAGGCGCGCAAGGCAAGACCAGGTTCCAAAGCCCGCGACTTTTATGTGTGGAGCGACACCGCAGAACGGTTCAAGGAAGCGCGCGTGATGATCTCCGACGAAGAGTCCACCAACTGGACGTGGGACCCGGAAGCTAAAGCATACTACTGGCACCGCTTCTTCCGCCACATGCCCGAACTCAACTACGAGAATGCCGAAGTGCAACTGGAAATAATCAAAGTCGCCGACTTCTGGCTCAAGATGGGTATCGATGGATTTCGCCTGCCTTCCATTCCGTTTCTTTTCGAAGAAGAAGGCACCAGTTGCGAGAACCTGCCGCAGACACATCAGTACCTGAGGAAGTTGCGGACACACATCGACAAAAATTTCAAGAACAGGATACTCATCGCCGAGGCCAACTTGTGGCCCGAAGACGCCGCCAGTTATTTTGGTGAAGGAAAAGAATGTCACATGAACTTTCACTATCCACTTATGCCGCGCCTTTTTCTCGCGCTGCGCACCGAGGATAGTTACCCGATAGTAGATATCATTGAGCAAACGCCCGAAACGCCCGACAACACGCAGTGGGCGGTGTTCTTGCGCAACCACGACGAGATAGGCCTCGAAATGGTGACCGACGAGGAAAAAGACTACCTCCTGAAAGCATACGCCACCGATCCGGGCACAAAATTCAACGTGGGCATTCGCCGCAGGCTCGCGCCACTGCTTGGCAACGCCGAAGAAAAGTAGAACTACTTTATGCCATTCTATTTTCCCTGCCAGGTTCCCCGGTCATCTACTATGGCGATGAAATAGGCATGGGCGACAACGTGTACCTCGGCGGCCGGTCTGGCGTGCGCACACCCATGCAATGGAGCATGAACCTGAACGCAGGCTTCTCCAGCGCCAACCCGCAGCGCCTGTTCCTGCCCGTGATCACCGACCCCGTGTTCCGCTTTGAATCGATCAACGTCGCCACACAGGAAGACAACCCGGCCTCGCTGATGTGGTGGATGAAAAATGCCATTGCCATGCGCAAGCGCCTCAACGTGTTTGGAAGAGGCGACATGAAATTTATCGAATCGTCCAACGCCAAAGTGCTGAGTTTCGTGCGGTCGTACGACAAGCACCAGATCATTGTTGTCGCCAACCTGTCGCAGTTCTCGCAGTCGACCATACTCAACCTCGAAGAATATCGCGAAAGCGAGATCACCGAAGTGTTCAGCCAGAACAGGTTCATGAATGTAGGAGAGGGCAGCTACCCGATCACCATCGGGCCATACGGCTACTTCTGGTTCCAGGTAGACGTGGCGGAGAAAAAAGACAAAGTGGAAAGCAGCGGCGAACTACCACTCCTGAAAACGGATATCTCGTGGGAGCGCCTGCTCAGCAACTACAACGAAGTGCGCGTGTTGGAGCGCAAAATACTGCCGGGCTTTATGAAGAAATGCCGCTGGTTCGGAGGCAAAGCGAAAGTCATCAGCAAGATGGCGCTGCACAAGACCATTCCGGTGAAAGTGGACGGTCCATGCACTTCCTCACCATCATCGAAGTGCATTACGTACAGCGCTTGCCGGAGCTCTACTTTCTGCCCCTTACGTTTGCGCCGGCCGACAGTATGCTGGAGAAGGTAGAGTACACTGCCCAAAGCGTTGTGTGCCGCGCCGAGATACAGGGCGAAACGGGTTTCATCATCGACAGCAGCTACGACAAATCGTTCCGTGACTTTTTATTCGTGAGCATGGAGAAGGAACTGAAGCTGAAAGACGACGACGGTGTGCTCGAATTCAATTCAAGTTTGTTTGCACAGATCGATGTCGATAAAGAAGTAGATTCAAAGATTCTGAAATCCGATCAGAGCAACACCGCCATCATTTACAACGACCGCTACTTCTTCAAGTTCTATCGAAAGATTGAAAAGGAAATAAACCCCGACCTGGAAATTGTTCGGTTCCTGTCTGAGCACACGGCATTCAGAAACAGTCCGGGGTACGCAGGCAGCGTGGAATATCGCGACCAGGACGGTCAAACCATCGTGTTCGGCCTGCTGCAGGAGAAAAGTGGAGAACCAGGGCGAAGCGTGGAGCATGACCGGCGCCGAGATCGACCGGGCGCTGGCGGCGTACCTCGACGTCCCCACCGACCTGAAGGGCCTGCTCGCCCGCGTGCGCGGCGAGGGCTGACCCGGTGGCCATGTCGCGGCTTCCATCCCCGGTGACCGATCACCATGGCTGAACCGTCCGCGCGCGGTCGTACGAGCGCG
>JAAURZ010000258.1 GCA_012031955.1 Bacteroidia bacterium | reverse complement strand
GTCGGTGGTTCGTTTGTTGATCCGACCAATCCGGGCGACCGATTTCAGTGGTACGGCGGGCACCATTTATCAATTGCAGTGGACCATTAGCAACGGTGGCAGTTGTGCACCCAGCATCGATCAACTTACAATCATCTTTGAAGTGGCGCCCACCGTGGCGGCGGCTGGTTCCGACCAGGCATTGTGTGGTACTAACGCCACCCTCGCAGCTAATGTGCCCACAAGTGGAACTGGCCAATGGACCATATCCAGCGGCGCAGGCGGCTCATTTGCTGATGACCTTGATCCAACAAGCGGGTTCACTGGTGTGAATGGTTCATCCTATGTACTTCGCTGGACAATCACCAATTCATGCGGTTCCACGTTCGACGAAGTAAGCATCCAATTCCTCCCTGATCCTTCGGTGGCCAATGCTGGCCCAGACCAGATCATTTGCGGATCGACGCTCACTAACCTGGCCGCAAATACTCCAGCTATAGGCACAGGAACCTGGACAATTGTAAACGGAGCAGGTGGTGCTGTTGTAACACCCTCAAGCCCGACTTCGCAATTTGTAGGAAGCGCGGGCGTCGCATATACTTTGCGATGGATCATTACGAACGGCAGTTGCACGCCCAGCACCGACGATGTGGTGATTAACTTTGCTGCTTCGCCCACGGTTACGTCGCCCGTCAATGCGTGTGTCAACAGCGCAGCGCCTTCACTCACCGCGTCGGCCACAGGCGCTACAGCCATCCATTGGTTCACCGACGCAGCTCTTACCAACGAAGTATTTGTCGGCAGCCTTTACACGCCTGCTGCCAGCGAATTGAATATGACAGTGGTTGGAACTACGACCTTCTTTGCAACGGCCGAATACGGCTGCGGAATGAGCACCTCGTCGCAGGTAACAGTCAACGTGGTGAATACACCTGGTTGTTCCGGTGGTGTCAACTGTTCGGTTTTCACCGTAAACATCAATGACACAAGACCTTCGTGCTCCGACCAGGACGACGGAATTATGGAATTCAACATCAGCGGAGGCAGTGGTAGCTATGTAGTCACTCTTTATGACAGCTTAACCACACCGGGTACACCGTTCACGAAGGCACTGCCAGGCACATCGGGTGCGCCGATCACGTTCATTGACCTTTCGCCATCGCTAAACTACTTCTATCGCATCAACGACGGCACCAATATCTGTACACTTCCTTTCAGTCTGCCGGTGCAAACTACTGTGAACGCCACCGCCGATCCCGCCTCATTCCAGGATGCTACATGCTTTGGCGATCCTTCAGGTGTGGCAATCATCAATGCATCCGGAAGTCAGACGGGTGACTATTTCTACTCGGTTGATAACGGCGTGACATGGACGATCTTCACACCCGGAAACCCAATCACGAACTTACCGCCGAACGGCACTTACAACATTCTGGTTGGCGAGAGCGTCAATGACGCGTGCCGCACCAGTGTTTCCGTCACCATCAACAGTGCAAACCCCCAGATTAATGCTGCGTTTGTTGTGACGCCTGCAACGTGTAACACCAACGACGGTGCAATCCAGGTGACTGCTGCCGGCGGGAGTGGATCGGGCTATGAGTTTTCGATTGACGGCGGCAACACGTTCCAGGCAACTAACCAGTTTAACACACTGGCCGGTGGGGCCTATACGCTACGTGTGCGCGATGGCATCGGTTGTTTCCGCGACTTTACTGTGAACGTTACATTCCCGGGTTTTGTCAACCATACGATTGTACCGTCTGATGCCGACTGCAGCAATCAGGGCAACAGCGGTAGCATCACCGTGACTATTCCCGACCCTGGGGTATATCAGGTGGCACTCAGCACCGATCAGTTTAACGAGCCTCCGAATGATCAGTATCTGAACTATAACAACCCGTCAGTCACATTCAGCGATCTCGCACGTGGTACATACTTTGTTTATATTAAGTCGACGGGGGCAAGCTGTCCTACGCGCAGTGCGCCCATCTCAATCCTGGGTGTGCAGGCATTGTCGTTCGAAATACTGCCGGTCTGTACCGCAGACGAGCTCTCCATTTCGTTGACAAATCTTACCGGGGAGCCTGGTTCGCCTTTTGAAATACAAGTGTATCGCAAGCTTACCAACGTGCTGGTGCAGTCGATCAACTTCAGCGCTATTCCGATTACCGGGTCTGTAGAATTGAACTACAACGACTACGTGTTCCTGCAGACGCCCGGCGATTATCAGATACTGATGACGCAGATTAACAGTACGGCGTTCTGCTTGGTGCAATCCGAATTGGTGGACTTCACCGTCGCAGCCGATCTTTTTGCCGAGGTTATTTCTACTCAACAGTCATTGCCGGACATCAACACGGGCTCAATAGTAATATCCAATTTTAACGGTGGTCTGCCAGGGTACTTCACATTTGTGGAATTGGCATCGCCTGCAGTGCCGGGCCAATCGTTCGAGGCGGGTCCTGATGTGGTGGAACAAAATCTGAATAATGACTACGAGATCGAGTACGATCGTATTCCTGCAGGGCAATATGAGATCATCGTTACCGATCAGAACGGCTGTAGCATTACTTTGACGGCCGTCGTGCCGTTGGATACAAGAATAATTGTGCCCAACGTGTTTACACCCAACGGCGATGGCGTGAACGATTCATTCTTTATCCGTAACCTTCCGGCTGATTCGAAACTGATAGTAAGCAACAGATGGGGTAAAGAAGTATTTTCTTCGAATGGCTATCAGAACAACTGGACCGGAGAAGGATTGTTGGATGGCGTCTATTTCTACCGTCTCAAATCCGCCGACGGTGATCCAATCACTGGTTGGGTGGAAATAATACGGGGAGTGAAACCCTAGGATTTTCAGAAATCAACAATGCACAACGGGCCGTTTTCTAAGAGATGCGGCCCGTTGTTTTCATACCGCCGAGAGAAACGCCAAGGTGTCTACATTGTCGGCGTAGTCGTTGAGCGTTGGGAATTGAGCTTCGCCAAACGGAACCATGTCATGGCCGCCTTTACCTATAATAACTTGTATCTTATCTGCATGCGCATCGAGCTTCGCCCGCAGGTCGACCGGGTCTGTGTAGTATTCGTAGAAGAGGACGGATATTGGCGATACCAACTGCGTGCTTTGCTTCAACATTACAAAACCTGAGTCGAGAAACGGCTCTTGGTTAATGAGCATCAATGATTTTTGATAGTCGTAGTTGTTGCAGTACTTGTGGTGATGGATAATATCGGCATACTTCTCCCAAGGGCCAAGCAGCGATCCAAAATCGTAACCATACGGTACAAACAGCTTTGAAACGTTACGACAACCCAAGCCAAAATAGCTGAACACATCTGTGCCGAGCAGCACCACCTCGTCAGGCGATTCCGCACCGGTGAGCACGGCGCACGAACTCCGGTTGCGCCGGATAATGTGTGGGACCTTTCCAAAGTAGTATTCAAAGTACCGCGCCGAGTTGTCGCTGCCGGTTGCAATAACGGCATGATACGGTTTGCTCAACTGTTCTTCGAAGATAATCTGCTTCGAGAGTGAAGGCTGAATTTCCACGAGGAGCCCGGCAACAAAACGCAGGAGCGCACTGTCTTTCGAACTCAGTTTAATCTTGGCCGTATGCCCCATCACAAGCGTACAGAGGAAGTCATGAAACCCGACCAGCGGGATGTTTCCGGCTAGGATCAATGCCACCGTTTTGCTGGTAGCCGGTTGGTTGTGCGCATTGATCCAGCTTGCCAGTTCGTCGGCTTTCATGAGTTTTGAAACCGCTTGCAGCGCCATCCGTGTATAGTAGGGAGTAAACCAGGGGTTCTCGTTGGAAGTTCTCGTGCATAGTTCTTCCACGACGGAAGAATGAAGGGTTTGCAAACGATTGCCCAGTTCAATAAACGGGCTGATCCTCGGATCGGTCTGAACGGTCATGTAAACTTTCGCTACGGGGTGGTTGTTATTGGAGGATAAATATTGATACCGTATTTTTGTAATTGAATTAGCATCATAAAAATAGGAAAAGCATGGCAATAATGATTACGGACGAATGCATCAACTGTGGTGCATGCGAACCGGAATGCCCCAACACGGCGATCTACGAAGGCGGTAGAGAATGGGATTGGGCCGGGGGTACCAAGCTGGAGACAGTAGAGTTGGAAGATGGCTCGTCGGTGGACGCCAGGCAGCCTCAGGCGCCGGTGTCGGCTGAATTCTATTATATCGTGTCGGGAAAATGCACTGAGTGCACAGGCTTCCACGAAGAGCCTCAGTGCGCGGCGGTGTGCCCCGTCGACTGCTGTGTACCCGACCCCGACTACGTTGAGACCAAGGAAGAACTGGTGGCCAAGAAAAGCTGGCTTCACCTGGAGGTGGAAGAAAATAGCTAGTGAGTTAGCGCATCTTGGCGCGCTTGATTAGGTAGGTCTGCAATATGGTATTCATGTCCATCTGCACGTCGGCCTCGACGAAATCGATTTTGTATTGGTTGCACCGGAGTTTCAGCGCCTGGTGGAATGTCCCTACTGTTTTGCGATAGTTTTCCTTCACGTCACGCGGATTCAGCTTCAGCCGCTCGCCCGTTTCAAGGTCGATAAACTCCGCAGGTCGCTCTTCAAATTCAAATTCAAGCTCAGTCTCATTGTCCATCACATGAAAAACCACTACTTCATGCTTGTTGTGCTTGAGATGCTGTAGCGCTTTGAACAACTCGGTGGTGTTCTCACCCGAATCGAACATATCGCTGAACAGGATGACGAGCGAGCGCTTGTGAATTTTCTCCGCTACCTCATGCAATACATCGGCCACTTTAGAACTCCTGCCGCCCTTGAGAGCCGGGTCTTCGCGATGAATGCCCTCTAGTGTAGCGTATAACTTGTTGAGGTGC
>JAAURZ010000257.1 GCA_012031955.1 Bacteroidia bacterium | reverse complement strand
AGTCGTACGCCGTATACCTGAGCGCCAAAGTACGGTTGAGCAAAGTGTGGCTTCTCAACCTGAGCAACCGTTTCAACTATGTGTATACGCATGCAAGCTTCGACAAACATATTTTGATTTTTCTTTCGACAACGCTACGCTTAGAAACAAAGCCCTGAACGGCGCGCTGGGCTTCACTTACAATCCCTCCGATAAATGGCGCGTGTACATGAACGCATCCACCGGGTTCCGGTCGCCCAACGTGGACGACATCGGCAAGGTGTTCGACTCCGAGCCCGGCAATGTGGTGGTTCCCAATCCCGACCTGAAACCGGAGCAGGCTTACAGCGTGGAAGTTGGCGTTGGCGGCACGGTGGCAACGAACTTTTACTTCGACGTGTCGGCCTTCTACACCACCATCGACAACGCCATAGCCAGGGGTCCCTCTACTTTCAATGGCCAGGACAGCATTGACTACGACGGGCAACTCAGCCGCGTGCTGTCGTTGCAGAATATCAGCAAGCTGCACGTGTACGGCTTGCAGATGGGCATCAACTGGCAACTGAACAAGTATCTGAAGCTCACATCGTCGCTCAACTGGCAAAGTGGAAAAGAGAAGGATCCTGAAACAAATCGCAACTACGCGCCCACCCATGTGGCCCCGTTGTTTGGCGCCACGCACTTCATCGTAAGGAAAGGAAAACTGCAGGTAGACTGCTATGCTAACTACAATGGCGAAATAAGCTACAAGAATCTCGCGCTCAGCGAGCGCGCCGACAGCCACCTCTACCTCGCCGATGCCGACGGCAACCCGCACGCGCCTTCTTGGTGGACGCTCAACTTGAAAGCTTCGTATCAAGTCGTTCCGCATCTTGGCCTGGACGCAGGTATTGAGAACATTGCCGACAAGCGATACCGGCCGTACTCATCGGGCATCGTGTCGCCAGGAAGAAACTTCATCGCGACCTTGCGATTCAAATGGTGACGGCGTCCGAAATTTTTCCCCGGGCAGTGGGACCTCGTCGACAGGCTCATGTCTCCACAAATTAAAAGGCAACGACCATGAACATGCAGTCACTTTCGTGTAGTTTCAGCAAAAAAAAATCTTGACCGGTTTCATTGCTGACCTCATGAACCCCGGCGACTTCGCCGTACTCTGCGCCGTGGCGCTGCTGGTGGGCATGGCTAAAACCGGCATTCACGGCGCAGGTATGGCCGCCGTGCCCTTACTGGCGGCCGTCTTTGGCGGCCAGCGTTCCGCAGGTATGCTGCTGCCTGTGCTTGTAATGGCCGATGTGTTCGGTGTAGTGTACTACCACCGGCATGCATCGTGGCATCATCTCAAAAAACTGTTGCCTTTCGCATCCGCCGGCGTCGTGCTCGGCACCGTCGTTGGCCAGTACATCAACGACGAGGTGTTCCGCCTGCTCATGGCCATCATCATTGCGGCAAGCGTCGTCATTATGCTCTGGATGGAGCGCGGCCACAAAGAAGATGTACCCGCTTACCCCTGGTTCGCCGCACTCATGGGCCTGGCCGGTGGGTTCACATCCATGGTAGGTAACCTCGCAGGGTCGGTGATGGCGTTGTATTTTCTCTCCATGCGCCTGCCCAAAAATAATTACATCGGCACCACCGCGTGGTTCTTCCTTGTCATCAACTGGTTCAAAGTTCCGTTCCATGTATTCGCGTGGCATACCATCAATGGCCACACACTGCTTGCAGGCGTGCTCACGCTGCCCTTCATCGGCATCGGCGCTTGGTTGGGCGTCACCATCGTGAAACTTATTTCAGAAAGCGTTTACCGCCTGTTCATCATTGGCATAACGCTGCTCGCGGCCGTTTACATGATGCTGTGAAGCGCGCCTTGCAACCCGCCCGTATGCAGCATCAGTATAGTAGTGCCGCGCGCAAAGAATCCTTTTTCAATAAGGTCAAACACGCCGTAGCACATCTTGCCGGTGTATACCTGTTCGAGGGGTATGCCATGTTGTTGTTTAAACTGTGTGATAAAGTCGAGCAACCCGGGTGTATGTTTCGCATAACCACCAAAGTGATAGCCGCGATCTAGCTGCCAGGGTGTTGCCACGGCGGCAGGCAGCCATCCGCGAATATTGTCTTCCAGGTTGCCCTCGCCCTTCAAAGAAGAAAAGCCGATCACGCTGCCATGTGCAAGTCCGCCCACAAGGCCGGCCATCGTGCCGCCAGTGCCCACCGGCACGCAAAGCACATCGAAGTCGATACCGTTGAGCACCCGTGCGAAATCGCGCACCGCTCCCACAGCCAACGCATTGGTACCCCCTTCCGGAATCAGGTAGAAGTCGCCGAACCTTTCCCGCAAGGCATCAATAAAAGCCGGGCTCTCTTTTTGTTTGTATGAAAACCTTTCCACATAGTGAAGGTGCATCCCGCAATGTTTCGCGTAAGCGAGGGTTGCGTTAAGCGGCAAAGTTTCTTCACCGCGTATCACGCCTATGCTTGCGAGTCCGTTCTGCATTGCCGCACCGGCTACGGCGTAAAGATGGTTGCTGAAGGCACCGCCAAATGTAAGCACAGTGCGGCTTGGCGATTGGCCGGCAGCGTGCAGGTTGTCGCGCAGCTTCCACCACTTATTTCCGGAAACGAGCGGATGGTTCATGTCTTCGCGCTTCATGAGCAAGCGCACGCCGGCGCTGATCGCACGCGCGTCGCCTATCTCCTGAACAGGTGTGGGTTGGTACGTCAACATCGTCATGACAACTGATGTCCGGTAAGTTATTTTGAATTTCCAACTTACACAAACCTGCATACCTTCGCTTTCAACACACCCGAGTATGGAACGCAGTGAAGAGGATTATTTTAAAGGACGCGGCGCGCAAGTGAAAACAGCCAATCGCTTCCTTAAGGCGCACTATGTAACAGACCATGTCGAGGGCCTGGACGAAGAGTTGCTTGTCGCTCCCACTACCCAGGTATTTTATGAGAATCCAAAAAAGGTTGTGAACAAAGTGACGAGCCCCGACCTGGGCATGATGTACTCCATCAATCCATACCAGGGCTGCGAGCACGGCTGCATCTATTGCTATGCCCGCAATACCCATGAATACTGGGGCTTCAGCGCGGGCCTCGATTTTGAAAGCAAAATCATTGTGAAAAAGAATGCGCCGCAATTGCTGGAGAAGTTCATACTTCACCCCGACTGGCAGGCGGTACCCATCAGCGTGTCGGGCAATACCGATTGCTATCAGCCGCTGGAGAGAAAGTTTGAGATCACACGCGAAATGCTCACGGTGTTTGCAAAGTACCGTCACCCATTGGGTATGATCACCAAGAACAGCCTCATACTGCGCGACCTTGATCTGCTCAAAGATCTCGCCGCGGATAATCTCATACACACTTATATTTCTATTACCACACTCGACGAGTCGTTGCGTCGCGTCATGGAACCGCGCACCGCCAGCGGCATCAAGCGGCTGCAAACTGTCGAGGCGCTTGCCAAAGCGGGCGTGCCCGTTGGCGTTATGTGCGCACCCGTTATTCCAGGATTAAATCATCATGAAATTCCCGCTATCATAAAAGCCGCCGCCGACCATGGAGCAGCCTCGGCCGGCATGACTGTGGTACGCCTCAACGGCGCTATCGGTAAAATATTCGAAGACTGGTTGCGCAAGAATTTCCCCGACCGCTTCGACAAGGTCTGGAACCAAATATGCGATCTGCACGGCGGAAACGTGAACGATTCCAACTTTGGACGCCGCATGAGCGGCGACGGAAACTTAGCCGATATTATCCACCA
Organism: Bacteroidia bacterium; assembly: GCA_012031955.1. The sequence goes on along the minus strand of JAAURZ010000257.1, from coordinate 1,102 downwards.
ACTGTTTTCGACGGCAAAAAGAAAGCACCTGCAGGGCCGTATTATGCCCGCCATGAATCTCACCGCTTTTCACAAGGGCGGCACCCTCAGCCTGTTTTGATTTGTACAGGAAAACTCCCAAATTAAACCTTTCGAGTTCGAATCGTGTCTGATGCAAGTATGAGGGTTTTGTGTATTTGTCTGCTGTTGGTAATCACTTTGGCTGCGTGCGATAGCGCCGACCTCGCCGGCCCGCCCGACAAGGTGAAGATGAAACTGATATACCCGACCAGCGACGCCCTCAAAGCCTTCCGCCTTTCGTCATCTACCAGTACGATGGCAACAACCGCCTCATTAAAGAATCGTACGTAAAATACCCGGCTTCGCTGGCGCACTACTACACTTACACCTACGAAGACAACCGTCTTACCACCAAGCGCTATTACCTGCGCGATGCGCATACAGAGAGTGCCTTCGAAAATGATATTCCGCTCAACGAAACCACACACTATTTCTATCAGGGTAATTTATTGTCGGGCGAAGAAGTAATACACAACGATCAGCTTGTGAGCGCCAGGCAGTACTTCTACAATCAAAACAGTTTGCTCACGCGCGAAAACTGGCTGGGGCCCACACGCGAAGTAACCCGCTTCACGGAATACACCTACGACGATGCGGGCCGAAAGATCACGGAAAAAAATTCGGACGATGGCGTAACCCGGTACCAGTACGACAACGGCAAACTTTCGCTGGTCACAAAGCTGGGCACCGAGGGCGGCCTGGTCGAATCGCAACGTCTTACCTACAATGCCGATGGCCTCTTGCTGGAGCGCACCATTAACGACACCATCCTCGCTCAAAAAAATCGCTACCGCGACAGCAACCTCGTAGAGGAAATAATTTACCATCCCACTTATCAGAAAACAGAGTGGCAGGTGTTCCGGTATAAATACTAGATTACCCACACCGCTGACAGCGGCGTTTCGCTTGTCTACTTTTTCGCTTAGCGCCTTGGTTAAAAGCATCAACCATCCCGGCTCGCGATGTCCGGCTTCGCGTGGCTCATGAGAGAAGTTGAATCTGTTCCTCGTGCATTAAACTTTTAGCCGATTATGTTGCTGCG
>JAAURZ010000256.1 GCA_012031955.1 Bacteroidia bacterium | reverse complement strand
CGAGCATCCTGTCGCGCTGGTCGAGTTGGAAGGGAATCACGGTAAAGGCCTTGTCGAGTGGTACGCCAACGGCTTCAAGCGCTTCGTCGGGCAGGGTGTAGGGCACCTGGTAGGTGGTTCCGGCACATCCGTCGGGAACATCGATCGCGCCTGACCGGTACAACGGCGCCACGGCAAACTCATTCTTTCCAAATATTTTCAGAAACACAAAAATACCAACGGGCATTATGAGCGCTATCACTAAAATTATCTTCTTCATCGCAGTGCTTTCAAAAAAAGAGGCTTAAGGGGAAACCCTAAGCCTCACGTATTTCTTATCGTCCCGGGTTATCAGAAAGGCCTGACATCGGAGATTTTCATTCCTTCGTACACGAACGCCACCAGCATCCAGATCACAAATACCATGGGGATGAGGATGGACCACAGCAGCACTTTGGCCTCGTGGCGCAGGTGCATGAACTCACCCACTATGTAGGCCGCCTTCACAATCGTCATGAGGATGAATATGGTAACGCGTGCCGCGCCAAAGTCATGGGGAACGGAGAATGCCACAATAAATTCGAGGACGGTGATCAACAAAAGGTAAAGTGCCACCTTCCACAACTGGCGGATCTTCGCTTTGTCGGGAGGTAGTACATTTACGTGAGCTTCTTCGTCGTGCGCCATAATTATGCTGATAAAATGATTTGTTCTTAATTGAGTTTAAACGAGGTAGTAGAAAGTAAACACAAACACCCACACCAAGTCCACAAAGTGCCAGTACAGACCTACCTTCTCCACCATTCATAGTGGCCGCGGCGGTCGTACACGCCCATCACGGTGTTATAGTAGATCAGGAAGTTGAGGCACACGCCGCTGAAAACGTGGAAGCCGTGGAAACCTGTGATAAAGAAAAAGAACGCCGCAAAGTCGGGCGGGCCATACTGGTTGATAGTGAGGTTGGCGCCATGAAAAAGTGTGTCAACCATTTTGCCATCCGTCAGCATGGGTATCATTGAACCTGCGTCGGTTCCTACAATAAAGTGCGTCCACTCCCACGCCTGGCAACTCAAGAAAGTGAGGCCGCCGATGATGGTCCAGAGCATCCATTTTTCTACGGCCTTGCGGTCCATTCTATGACCCGCTTCCACCGCCAGCACCATGGTTACGGAACTCATGATGAGAATAAACGTCATCAAGCCCACAAACACGAGGGGTGCTTCAAAACCGTGGAAGAAGGGTATGGCGTCAAATACTTTTTCAGGTACCGGCCACCAATCCTGGGAAAAAGTGAAGGCATCGATGGCGCCGTGATACGCCTTGTGAGAAGAGCGCACCAGGCCGTAGGTGATCAATAATGCCGAGAAGGTAAAAGCATCCGAGAGAAGGAAAAACCACATCATGAGCTTGCCGTAGCTGGCGCCCATGGGTGACGTTCCGCCATCCCATACGCTCTTTCCAGGAGTAGCTGTTGCGGCTGAAGTACTTGCCATAGTATTTAGGTTATCTCGTAATTTTTAGTGTTCCAAATCTAAGCCTTCCGGCTGAATTCACCAATCTTGCGATCACCGATTCAGCAGCAAAAACACAAATAAATAGACCCATAGCACGTCCAGAAAATGCCAATAAGTAGCACACATTTGTATTTGCGTCAGGTTGCGGGAATGCACCCGGAACTTGAAGGTGGAATTCAGGGTGATGAGCAGGTAAACCACGCCGCCGATGATGTGCGCCATGTGCAGGCCCGACAGGATGTACACGAAGCTGCCCGACACGCCGCTGCGCGTGATGCCGCCGGTGCCCGAGCCCATGTTGGTGTTGTAGAGGCCGAGCGGGTCGGCGGCGGCCTTCGCGTTTGCGGATGACGATGATAAATGGAATCGATCCGAGAATGTCGATCACGGAAAACAAGATGAGCGTAACCGAGAAAATCTCCTTGAGGTTCATAAAAAATATTCGTCGCGCAAAAGCTAAAACAAAAAGCCGGATGTGCTCCGGCTTTTCTACAAAGGGTGGTTATTGTCGTGCGATGTTATTTGAAGGTGAGGGGTACGCCCACCGTAAATTGAAGTACCCGGTTCTTCGAAGTTTCATCGTCCATCAGGTCTGTGAGGCCGAGGCCGTAGCGCACGTCTACATTCACGCGCTGGAACAGTGTGATGCCCGCGCCGAATTGCATGCCGAAGTCGATGCGGTTGTCGAAGTAGGCGTCTTCTTCATTCTCTTCGGGCTCGTCGCCGAACTTGACTTTGCCATTCACGGTCATCTCAGGAAAATACCCGTCGCTGTAGTTTACGGTAGCCTTGTATTTTCCACCGAGGCCATACGCCACCGAAGGGCCGGCCATCACGTAGTAGCGGAAGTTGGTCGGTCCCATTTCATACCGCGCCTGCACAGGTACCTCGAGGTAGTTGATCGTAAATTTCTCATTGGTGTTCAGTGACCACACCCAGTCGCCCTCCTGGGCAAGTATTTGCGTGCTCTTTGCTTTTACCCCTTTCTGGATGAAGCTGGCACCGGCCTGTATCGAGAAAATACCTTTGCCTAAAGTACCCAGTGCATACTTATAAGAAGCGCCGAAGGTAAAGCCTGTTTTAGGGGAAATGTCGTAGTCGAAGCCCTCTTCGGAAGGGTCGGCGTTGTTGGTGCTCACCACCAAGCCCGCATGTGGGATGATGGTTTGCGCATGGGTCACGGTGACGGCGGCCATGAGAACGATAAAGCCAAAAATGATCTTGTTTGTCATACAGTTGTTTGAAGTGTTTTGAAGCATACATACGCGACCGACGTTGCTTGTTGGCTACGCGAAACGGAGTATCGCATACGCGAGATGGAGTAACCGCAAGGTTGCAGAAAAGCACTCCCATGATGATGGAGGGTGGTTTGAAATCATGAGCGGTTGCGAGGCCAATCGCACAGGGAATAGCGAATTAGCTAAAGCAATTGACTCGCTGATAACGAGCGTGGGAAGCTGTGCCGCGCAGCTTAGAGCTCAGTTTGATTGATGAGTTTTTCAAAAAGTACTATGTTTTTTGTGTCTTTGCTATTAAATAAAAAAGGAGCGACGTCATCCGCCATTTCTTTCATATCGAGGTTGGCGCAACGGGCCAGAACTTTTTCTTTCAATGCTTTGGCGTCTCGTATTTTTGCCTTTAAATCGAGGTAGTCATAGTCGGGTATAATCTTTTTCGAGAGCAAAAAGGCAACGTCGAAAAAATCTCTTCCTTTTGATCTTTTTCTATTTAGAACTGCCCAAAATTTTTGCGCCAAAGTAAGAGAGAGGGCGGCTACAGGTATTTCAGTGAACACATCAAACTTGTTTAGAATGTGCATTTCTGGTTTGAAGTCATAATCTTGTGGTTCGGTGTCAAGTTGAATCAATATTTTTTGCGCCTGTTGTCCAGATAACCCCTCAGCGAATAGCAACCCCGGGAACTTGATATGGCAGTGGTAAGCACCTCGAATGACCTTCGTAATTTCGACGTTGTATCCTTCGCGTTGAAGTTCATCCTTGATTTGGTCCGACAGCGATTCAAAAGCTTTTTCTGTAAGGCCGGTATTATCAAAATCAAGGTCTTCTGAAAATCGCTGGTTGCCGTGAACAATCCTTAACGATGTGCCACCCAGAAAGCATAACCTCGTAGCGTTCTCAGGCCTGTCGAAAAGAATTTGAAGGATCTTGTATTGAAGATATTCCCGTAGCATGAACTGTTTGAAAGCATGTAATGATTCGGGATAATAGGGGAGTATCTCTTTCAGACTAAGCATGATGGACCAGAAATTCTGTTAATAAATGCAATCGTCGTTCGAGCGCTTTGTTTTCAAAGAGTTTCACATATTTCATCAGGCGATCATGACTGACTATTTCGGAAAGTGTTTCCCTGTTCAGTCGTAAACCTTCCAGGTCTTCATTTGTGTTCAACCGCGGATTCAGGTAGAGGAAATCCAAGATGAGTTTTTCTGGTTCGGCAATTTTGTATGTCTGTTCGCGCACCTTAATGAGCCGATAGCCAAAAAACAATTCTCGTTTTAGATGTTTGTAAGAGAAAGTCCCTAACGGAGTATGAAACACATTCGTTTTCCGTGAGCTGACTCCTGTGACGGTGTAAACACCCTCTGGAATCAACCCGTAGTACGACAGCGCCCATTCCATTGAGACATAGGATGGACTGTATACCCTGTTTGCAATGAGCATCAACTCTTCCTGCGTAATCGATCGGGAAAAAACATACCAGCGGTTAATTACTTTCTGGATGTAGCCCTTTTCCTGCCATTCAACTAGCCTGCGAGTGTCAAATCGTTGATTCCATTTGTAAATATCGCTTGTAGAAAAGACCACGAAAGGCTCAAAATGCGCTTTGAAATCGAGAAACTTCATTTCTTTTTTTTGTTAAAAATCACAAATATCAGAAACATACGCTAGAAGCTGATCGGATTGATGGCTGAAGGCTGAGAGTCGTTTTGGAGGCCATTGCGATAGAAATGGAACTGATCACAGTGCTGAGAGAGCCTAAAGAGCCTGTCCGATTTCCAGCCTGGAAATCTTGTTGTCGCCGCCGATGTGAAATTTGAAATACGTCTCGAAGTCGCCCCACTGGTCGGAATGGAAATGCCCGTAGATGTCGCAGCCGTCATGCTCAACGCGGTCGATGCTCGTAAAACGCTCGTGCCAGGCGCTCGATGTGAATTGCATCAAGTCGCGCGGACGGCCGTCATCGAGCAAGGAGGCGTTGGGTGAAAACAGAGCACGCCAGTCCGACTTGTGGCCGCGTTGCAGCGCATCAATGGCCGCTTTCACCACCGGATTCGATAGTTTGTCCAGGTTCATGTCAAAAGGTTTTATGACTTCGCCAACGGATGGCGCAGGTAGATGATCACGAGCGACAGC
>JAAURZ010000255.1 GCA_012031955.1 Bacteroidia bacterium | reverse complement strand
TCGCCTTTTTCTTGAATTTTGACATAGTTCTAGGTCTTTAATTAACCACCTACTTTGGTAGGATCGGCGATGGAAATGTTCTTCGGAATCTCGGGCTTTCCTTCGGGCGTTACGCCGCGGCCTCTTTCATACAACTCCCTCCACTCTCTGGAGCCGGTAGGGTTGGCCGAAATTTCGCGCCACTTTTCAACGGAAATACCTGCGCGTTCCGCGTAGATTTCGTTGTACGCTCTTTCCAACACGTCCAGTATGGCGATAAACTTCTTGTGCGTGGTTCCGCGGTCAGTCTTGTACGAAACGATGGCCTTTTCCGGGTTGTCTGATGACTCAGGGTCGCGGCCGTCGTTGAGAACGAACTCTTTTACCTTGTCCTTGAGATCATCGTCGCTTCCTGTCCAGGGCTCGCCTTCCACAAGTACATTATCGAAGGAGTTAACCTGTATCTTGAAGAGGTTTCGTTCCTGTATTTTCACCTCTTGATCCTGCTGGGCTTCCGGCGGAGGCGGCAGAAACAGGAGTATCCCTTTGTCGTTGGCCACGGTTGTTGTTACCAGGAAGAATACCAGCAACAAGAACGCGATGTCCGCCATCGAAGCATTGGGAATATCGGGCGTCGGTCTTGGCATTACTTAATTGCTTTATTAATCTCTGAATAGACCAGGCCGATGATCGCAAGTATCATGACCACGTATAGCATCAGCAGGCCTGCGCCAATGAATTTGGCCGAACCTTCCGTGATGCCCAGAGCTGCTTGCGTGGCTGTAACTTCGGAACTTGACATTGCATAGCAAATACCGAAGAGCACCACGAGGCCCCCTATCCCATAGGCAGCCTTCATGAGTCCGCCCGGGGTTTAAATGTATTCATCAACGAAAGCGCGATAGCCAAAACCACGGCGCCCACGAAAAATGCATACATTATATATAGTCCAAAATCAATCATTGTCTTTTTATTTTTGGGATACCAATTTGTGCTTAACCAGGATATCGACGAGGGCGATGGAAGCATCTTCCATGCTGTTTACCAGCGAGTCGATTTTAGACACGAGGTAGTTGTAGAATACCTGGAGCACCATACCCACGATAAGACCACCAACGGTAGTCAACAAGGCCACCTTCATACCACCGGCGACGATGTTCGGAGAAATATCGCCGGCTGCTTCGATGTCGGCAAACGCCTGCACCATACCTACAACCGTTCCAAAGAACCCAAGCATGGGACCCAGGGCGATGAAAAGCGAAATCCAGATGAGACCTCTTTCAAGGCGGCCCATCTCTACACCGCCATAGGAGACGATGGATTTTTCTACCATGTCAACACCTTCCGAGTAGCGCATCAACCCTTGCGTGAAGATAGAGGCAACAGGACCGCGGGTATTGCGCGTTACGTCCAAAGCAGCCTGCACGCCACCTTTAGAGAGCGCGTCTTCAATTTGTGCAAGAAGTTTTTTGGTATTCGTTGTAGCCAGGTTGAGGGTAATAATTCTTTCTATGGAGAACGCCAGACCCAGGATCAAACAGATCAATACAGGTGTCATGAAGCGAACGTCACCAGCGATAAATTGATCCTTAATTACCTGGTGGAAAGAACGGGGCTCTTCGCTAGTCGCATCCTCGGCTGAAGCAGTCTCAACGGGTGTTGAGGTCACTTCTTCTGTCGCCGCTGGTTCGGAGGAGGATGTGTCTGCAGGGGTCGTCTCCTGCGCAAAGAGCGTAGAGGACGCCAGTACCCCTACAAAAGCAAAAATCGCTAGCTGTTTTTTCATAATTAAAGGTTTAAGTAAAGCATTGAAGTGGCCAAAATTAAACGTTTTGTTGATTTCTAAACACATTTTACAAAATTTTTCTACTGGCGGGCGCAACTTCAAGTTATTTAGGCTCGTAATGTGATTCGCCAAATAAAGTCACGCGGCGTGCTCTTCAATTCTTCAAGAAAATTTAAAACTTTGATAATCAAGAGACAAAGGTAAATCGGGCGCCATCGCGCCCAAACGGTGGTTTGGGTTGCCGTTGCCCGTTGCCGTCGGCATTGGCACACCCGTCAACAGTGGCTTAAGCGGCGTCGCTCGGTTGTTGACACGAGCCGGTAACAGGGGCTTTGGGAAACGGGGAAAGAATTATGGCGGAGAGGGCGGGATTCGAACCCGCGATACCCTTTGGAGGTATACACACTTTCCAGGCGTGCTCCTTCAACCACTCGGACACCTCTCCATTATTAAAGGGGCACAAATAAATTAAGAAAACCGCCCCTTTGCAAATCAATTATCCAAATACAATTCAGCCCGTCAGGTCATCTCGCCGGCCATCGGACGCCCCACCAGCTCTTTCACTTTTTCGGCGCTGTGTTCACCGAGCAAAATCATAAGTTTGGTTACCGCCGCTTCGGTGGTCATGTCGGCCCCGCCTATCACACCCGCTTGCAACAAGTCGCGGCTTGTTGCATAACGTCCTTGTATTACCATGCCGCCGGGGCACTGCGAAATGTTCACGATGATGATGCCGGCCGTGATGGCCCGCTTGAGCGACGCGATGAGCGTAGCCGATGTGGGCGCGTTGCCCGACCCGTACGTTTCCAACACCACTGCCTTGAGACCCGGTGTCGACAAGATTGATTCGATGGTGGCCTGATGTATGCCCGGAAACAGTTTGATGATTGCTATGTGCGGATCGTACTTGGCGTGCAGCGCAAATGGCCGGTCGTCCGGCTTGCGTATGCGCGTGAAGTTGTAGTCTATTTTCACGCCGGCCTTTGCCAGCGGCGGGTAGTTGCCCGAGGCGAACGCGTCGAACTGCATGCTCTCCACCTTGCGCGAACGGTTTCCGCGCAGCAACTCATAGTCGAAGTAGATGCACACTTCCGGCACCAGCGCTTTGCCGTCGCCGGCCGAGGCGATCTCCAGTGCGGTAATCAGATTTTCACGCGCGTCTGACCGTGGCTCGCTGATCGGCAACTGTGCGCCCGTGAGAATGACAGGCTTGGCCAGGCCGTCCAGCATGAAGCTGAGTGCCGATGCTGTGAACGCCATCGTGTCGGTGCCGTGCAGCACCACGAAGCCGTCGTTGTCGTCGTACTTGTCATTTATGATGGAGGCGATCACCTGCCAGTGTTCGGGAAGTATGTTGGATGAGTCGATCGGGTTTTCGAAAGAGACCACCGTGAGGCCCAGGGCCAGGTTGCGCAACGTGGGCAGGTGCTCCAGTATCTGGTTGAAGTCAAAGGGTATGAGCACACCATCTTTGTCGTGCGTCATGCCAAAAGTACCTCCTGTATATATAATGAGTACACGCGAACGCAGTTGCTCGGGTGTGGCGGTATTGATGGTGATGGTTTCAGGTTCATACTGCTGGTGTGTTAAAAAGTCTGACGGCGTTGGCCGTGGTCTCCCGGCTTATTTGCTCCAACGGCACTTGCTTGATCGAAGCTACCCGCTCCGCTATTAGAGGAATGTAGGCAGGCTCGTTTCTCTTTCCCCGGTGCGGCACCGGTGCAAGATAGGGGCTGTCTGTTTCCAGCACGATGTGTTTCATCTCAATGTGCGGCAGCAACTGGTCAAGGCCGGCCTTCTTAAAAGTGGCCACCCCTCCTATGCCCAGCATAAAGCCCATATCCGTAATGCGCCTGGCTTGCTCAGTGCTGCCACCAAAGCAGTGGAACACACCTGTCAATGCGCCGTCGTGCAGGGCCTCTACGAGTGATATGGTTTCATCAAGACTCTCGCGGCAATGGATCACCACCGGCAACTTCAGCGCTTTGGCCCATCCTACCTGTATGCGGAAGGCTTCCTGCTGCTGGGCCCAGTACGTTTTGTCCCAGTACAAGTCGGTGCCTATTTCGCCCACGGCAGCGAATGGCCGCTTTAGAAGCCACGACTCTATCACATACAGATCTTTTTCGAATTGCGCGTTGACCGAACAAGGGTGCAACCCCATCATGGGAATACACATAGGCGATGTCGCTTCTGCCTCCAACATGGTGTCGATGGACTCCACGTCGATGTTGGGCATAAATATTTTTTCCACCCCGGCCGCGACACACCGTTGCAACATCGCAGGGCGGTCGTCGGCAAATTCTTTTGTGTAGATGTGAGCGTGTGTGTCGATCCAGGTCATGCTGTCAAAAGAAACCCGACAAATATGCTACAATGAAATCAGATTAATGAGATGGGGAATGAAAATTATGAGACCCGCTGTGGCGGAAAAAATACTCATCACAAGTACGGCACCCGCGGCGATGTCTTTTACGGCGCCGGCGGTCTTACTGTATTCCGGCGACACATGATCGACCCACTTTTCGATGGCGGTGTTGATGAGTTCCATGCTTAGCACCAGCGCGGTGAGCGTGAGTACCACGCACCACTCCCACCGCGCAATCCTGAGGGCGACACCTGTGGCGATTGCCAGGATGCCGATGGTGGTTTGAATCCTGAAGTTCCGGCCCGACCAGCCGGCCACAACGCCGGACCATGCATGGCCTACACTCTTAAGAAAGGTTCTCATGCATGAAATTTAGCAAGATTTGCCGCAGCAAATGTTCGTTGACCGGCGGTGAATGAAAGCCGGAATACAACTTGGCCCGCGCCAGCGCGTCGTCGAGCTTAAAATCATGCTGCTGCGCGCTGTATGCGATACCCTGCCGCGTCAGCCGATCGGCCAGATGCATTTGTTCCGGCTGGCCTGGCGTGGGAATGAAGAGTGCCTTCGTACCGAGGGCGGCCATATCCATGACGGTGCTGTAACCGCTGCGGGCGATTATCCATTCGCATTCAGCAAACACTTGCTGCAACTGCGACGTGGTCATGAAGTCGACGACGCGTACGTTGCCGTGCCAGGCATCGTTGGTTCCTTCCGGCACACCTCGTACGAGTGCGGCCTGTGTTCCG
>JAAURZ010000254.1 GCA_012031955.1 Bacteroidia bacterium | reverse complement strand
GCACTTCTTCGAGAAGTACGACCTGCTGCTGACGCCGACGCTGCCGATCGAGGCGATCGACGCGCGCGGGGCCTGGCCAACGAAGATCGCCGGCGTGGAGCTGGAGAACCCGCTGCACGTCGTGGCGTTCACGTACCCGTTCAACCTGTCGGGGCACCCGGCGGCCAGCGCCGATACGGTGTCGCCTCCGGCTGTGGAGTAAGCGAGCGGAAAATTGCTGGCACCGAATACCACCACAGGTCCGATGGGAACCAGCATCTTGCGCAAATCGGGTTTGGGCATGGGCGTGCGGTCGGGCATGGGCCGGTCGATGCGCGCTTCCACCCACGAGCCTTCCTGCACATAGTCGGCAAACATACGCAGGTGGCCGGTGGTACGATTGCGCTCGCCTGCGATGCGCGGCGCCGGCAAGTTTGTTTCCTCGACCGCCTTTTGCACAAGCGTGTCGCCCAACTCATCTATGTTGTCGGCGATGGCGCGCAGGAAACGCGCCTTGTCTTTCCGGAAAAAGTCCGGTAGGACAGAAAGGCCCGCGCTGCTGCCTTCATTACTTCGTTGATTTCCGATTCAGTGGCGTCTTGGTGTTTCATGGTCACGGGTTGATAGTCGCGCGTTATCGTACTACAATTCCGGACGGCTCTTGATTCCGTCGCGAATAATTTTTAAGATACGTACTCTTTCATCGCCAACCAACGGCAGTCGCGGCGGGCGAACGTGTTCAGACCCTATGCCGGCTTCCTGTTCGGCCAGCTTGATGTATTGCACGAGCTTGGGATGCAGGTCGAGCTCCAGCAACGGCAGAAACCAGCGATAGATGCGCAGTGCATCGTCGATCTTTCCTTCTTTCACGAGGCGGTATACGGCAACCGTTTCGCGGGGGAATGCGCACACGAGCCCAGCCACCCAGCCGTCGGCCCCCATAAGCAAAGACTCCATCGCCAGCGTATCGACACCGCACAGGATGCGGAAGCGTGTGCCGAAGCGGTTGATCATCCGCGTGGTGTTAGACACATCGCGGGTGGATTCTTTCACTGCGTTTATGTTATCGTGCTCGGCCAGTTGCTCAAACATGTCGAGTGTCACTTCGATCTTATAGTCTACGGGATTGTTGTAGATCATGATCGGCAAAGCCGTGGCCGCGGCGACGGCCTTAAAGTAGGCCACGGTTTCGCGGTCGTCGGATTTGTAGCGCATGGGAGGCAACAGCATGAGGCCGTCGGCTTGCAGCTTTTCGGCTTCGCCCGCCAGGGTCACGGCGTCGCTTGTGCTGCCTTCCGCTATGTTCATTACTATTTTCAGCCTATTGCCAAACGAAGACTTCGCTTGCTTCACAAGCAGGAGTTTTTCGGCGGTGGTAAGTGTGCTGGCTTCACCAAGCGAACCACCGATAATAATCCCCGCTACCCCGGCGTCGGCTTGTGCCGCCATATTGGTTTCAAAAAGGCTCAAGTCAAGCTGGTCGGCGGCCGTAAACTTGGTTGTCAGGGCCGGGTATACTCCTGTCCACATCATTGGTTTTACATTTTAGGCCATAAAGGTAATCACAGCCAGACGCCCGTATTTTCCTGAATTTAGTCGGATGTGATATTATTTTGATTACTTTCGGGTTAAACAGGTGCTATTCACAATCAAAATTCTTGTATGAAGGTTGTACCGTTTCAAGTTCCACAAACGTCGAAGGAGGCGTTTCGTCTTCAAACCGACTCGCTCCCGCATTTTTATGATCAACTGCATCAGCATCCCGAAATTCAGATCATGTGGATACTCAAAAGCGAGGGCACGCTGATCGCGAACGACTATGTGGGGCGCTTCCGGCCCGGCGACTTGTTTATTATCGGCAGCCACCAGCCGCATGTATTCCGGAACGACGATTATTTTTATGAGAACCGGCACGACAATCACGCCGCCGCGATTTCACTGTACTTCGATCGCGGTTACATGGGCGATCACTTCTGGAACCTGGACGAGGTGAAGTCGATACAAAGATTTCTTGACTCCACCAGCCAGTGTTTCCTCGTGCATGGCCGCACCCGGCACCAGGTCACCACGCTTATGCAAGACCTGATCGGCGCCTCGGGCGTAGGCAAGCTCATCGGCTTCCTGGAGATTCTCAAAGTGCTCTCGACGTCGACGGAACTGAAGGGACTTTGCTTCGCAGGAAGACAGGCAAGTGAATTGCCCGACACTGAAGGCCAACGGATGAATGACATCCTGCAGTTCACGTTCAGTGAAAGCCATCGCAAAATATATCTTTCGGAAGTGGCGCAGGTGGCAAATCTTTCGGTTGAAGCTTTTTGCCGGTATTTCAAATTGCGCACGCAAAAAACATACACCAACTTCCTCAACGAAGTACGCATAAGCAACGCCTGCAAGCTGCTCATTCGCGCCGACCATACCATGCAGGACGTGTGCTACAAAACAGGTTTCAATAATATTTCAAATTTCAATCGTATTTTTAAGAAGGTTACCGGCAAAACCCCCACAGCCTACCTGCGCGGCTGACCATTTATCCATAACCGCATGGACGAGAAAAACAAACGTATAGAAGAACTGCTGATGCGACTCGAACAATTGAGTCGCATGCACAAGCGCATGAACGAGGAGATAGACCGGCTGCGGAGCGAACTGGTTGCCGTTCGCACACAGGGAATAACAGAAATCAAATCGGCGCCTGAAGTAAATTCGCCCGAGCCGGCACCTGAAACAGCGTTTCCCCCACTGCCAAAGCCAGCGCCAATGCAAAAAGCAGAAAACGTGGCTGCGCTGACGTCAAGTGAACCGAATCCTGTCGCCGGCAGTGGCGACAAGAACGCGCTTGAGGTATTCATAGGAACCAACCTGCTCAACAAGGTGGGCATCGCCATCCTGGTAGTGGGCATCGGCTTCGGCGCCAAGTATGCGATCGACCACCAACTGCTGCAGCCGCTCACGCGCATCATCCTGGGTTATATCGGCGGCGTAATGCTGCTGGGCTTCGCCTATTGGCTGAAGCCGACGTACAAAAGTTTTAGCGCCGTGCTGCTCAGCGGCGGCATGGCAGTACTCTACTTTATCACGTACGCCGCCTACGATTTATATGACCTCATTCCGCAGGCGATAGCCTTCGTGCTGATGGTGTTGTTTACCGCGTTCACCGTGGCAGCCGCGCTTCACTATGGCCTGCAAGTGATTGCCGTTATCGGACTTGTGGGCGCATACGGCGTTCCTTTCCTGCTAAGCGACGGCTCGGGCCGTGCCGAAATTCTCTTCTCTTATATGGCGGTTATCAATGTAGGTATAGTTGTAATCGCCTTCCGGAAAAAGTGGGCCGTAGTGAACTACCTTGCGTTTGGGCTTACGTGGCTTATCGTGGCGAGTTGGTATTTTGTAGACTCGCACCAAAACCATACGCTGAATGCGCTGGTGTTCACAACGGTTTTCTTTCTGATCTTCGAAATCAGTTTCCTGGCGTACAAGATTCTTAAAACGGAAAAGCTGGATGCCGCCGATATTGCCATCACGTTACTCAACTCATTTATATACTTCGGTCTCGGCTACGACGCGATGAACACCGAAGATATGTCGGACTATCTGGGACTCTTTACTGCATTCATTGCGCTTGTGCACTTCGGTTCGGCCATTTTGGCGAAGCGGAAGAGCGCCGCATCCGAAACGTTTTACTTTGTGGCAGGTCTCGTGCTTGTTTTTCTCACCATCGCCGTGCCGGTGCAACTGGACGGAAACTGGGTAACGTTGGTATGGGCAGCCGAAGCAAGCTTGCTATTCTGGATCGGCCGCACCAAGTCGTTGCCGGTGTACGAAAAACTATCGTACCCGCTCATTGCTATTTCGTTTCTCAGCCTCCTGCAGGACTGGACAATAAACTATGCCGACGCCTACATTGTCAGTGAACCACTTGCGAAAACGCATACGCTGTTTCTCAACATCTCTTTTTTCACCTCTGTATTTGTGTGTCTTGTATATGGCTTTGTCAATTGGCTCGACAGGAAAGGGCAGTTCGCTCGGGCGTACCAACCCGGAAGCGCCTTGAGCAATGCGATTGCCGTGGGCGTTCCCGCGCTGTTCCTCTTTGTGGCGTATGCAAGCATATTTAAAGAAATTCAATTCTACTGGAACCTTAAATACGCGGCCTCCGCACAGGAAGTCTTCGAAGAAGGCACCACCAGCACGGTACGCAATTTGGATATGCAGCACTTTAAGGTGGTGTGGCTGCTCATCTACTCAAGCCTGTTTGTAACGACACTGGCTGTAATACAACATCTCAAGATAAGAACCCGGCTACTCGCCGCGGTGTGTATTGGCGGTGCCACGCTCACGTTGCTGGTGTTCATTCTGGCAGGACTTTTCTCGCTTTCGCAGCTAGGTGCTTCTTACCTGGCACAACCGGACTCCTTCCACCACGGCGTGTTCAACATCGTTGCAAGATATATTGTTCTGCTTGCCATGGTTCCCATGCTGTTTATCAATTACCTGATAGTCAAGCAGCACTTCGATGGAAGTCTTCATATCACGGAGCGGATTGTTTGCCACGCATTTACCCTGATCATTCTCAGCGACCTCTTACTGCATTGGATCGAACTGGCGAATATCCGCGATCAAAACGCTTTTTCTCTCTCGATTTTCTGGGGTTGCTACGCGCTGTACCTCATCGTTGTGGGCCTGAAAAAAGACCTTGCCCACCTCCGCGTAATCGCCATCATTGTGTTCGGTGTTACCGTGCTCAAGCTTTTCTTCTACGACATGGCAGGCATGAGCACAATCTCCAAGACGGTGGTCATGATTGTGCTGGGCGTACTGCTGCTGGTGGCTTCGTTCCTGTACAACAAATTCAAAAGTGCGAGGACCAATGAATAACATCGGCCTGGTTTTGCTTTTACTGACA
>JAAURZ010000253.1 GCA_012031955.1 Bacteroidia bacterium | reverse complement strand
AATGACGAAGACGGGAATCGATAGTTGCTGGATCGTTTGCTGCACACGGGGTGTGGACTGTTCGCACTTGCCCACTACCACAAAATCAACGTCTTGCGTGGTGATTAGCTTTATTGTTTCCTCTACAGAATAACCAAGCTCGATGCGGTAGCTTGCACGGATATTCACTTCGCGAATCATTTCGCGCAAAGACTTCATCCTCGATTCGGCTTGCTGAAACAACCGGTCGATGCTGAGGTTTACAACCACAGGGTTGTCTGACTCTTCAATGCGTTGGAGGTCGATATTGTGAAACAGCGATATCTGACCTCCGGAGACGCGCGCCATCATCATGGCATATTCCACTGCGTGATAAGCGCTCCTGGTAAAATCAACCGGAACAAAATAGGTGATACTATTCATACAGCACGGGCTCAGGTACATTTGTTTTGGCTTCCCGTTTGGATATCAACCTGATATCAATGTCTTTCGAGGCTGCCTGTTGCTTGAAGTCTTCGATTATTTCCATCACGTCGCGGTCTATGTGAACAGACTTCGACATGTCGATAACGAGCTCAGCTCCATTGGGAATGCGTTTCAACTCGTTGATGATGGCGCCTTTGTTGAGGAAGAATACCTCCTCGGCAAGGGTCATGCGCACGCGCTTTTGCCCATTGTCGGTCTCGCGATGCAGGAAATGAGAATTTTTATAGCTATTGCGCAGCATGATGATGATCGCCGCGGCCACGCCCAGCCCGATGCCTTTAAGCAGGTCGGTGAATACAACCCCCAATACGGTGGTGATAAAGGGTATGAACTGGCTCCACCCTTGATTATAAATTGTGCGGACGCCAGAAGGGTTGACCAGTTTAAAACCCACCACAAACAACACGGCTGCCAGGGCGGCCAGGGGCACGAGGTTGAGTATATGGGGAACCAGCATCACACATATCAACAAAAGTAAGCCATGGATGATTGCCGACAGCTTGGTCTTTCCACCCGACTGCACATTGGCCGAGCTTCGGAGTATGACCTGTGTAACCGGAAGCCCGCCGATCAAACCCGAAACAATATTGCCGCTGCCTTGCGCTATTAGTTCGCGGTTTGTGTCGGTTGTGCGTTTCTGCGGATCCAGTTTGTCTGTCGCTTCCACCGACAGCAGGGTTTCCAGGCTCGCCACCACGGCAATCGTCAAGCCGATGATCCATACTTCTTTATTGAAAATAAAAGAGAAATCAGGCGCTGTAAACTGGTTCACAAACTCGCCGGCGCTGCCCGCGACGGGCACGGTAACCAGGTGATTTCCCGAAAGGGAAAAGTGCGGAAAATATTTGGTGGTAACCAACTGGTAAACGATGCCCGCGACCACGGCCACTAATGGACCTTGCACGAGTTTGAATACCGGGTGTACTTTTTTCAAATACGTGTCCCACACGAACAGCACGACGAGCGCAATCATACAGACTACGATCGCGCCGGGCGTGATGGCATCAAGCATTTTCACCAATTCAGTAAAAGTATTTTCCTGGTCGGCCTGAAAAAAGGACAAGTCGCCTTCATAGTCGGCATCGTACCCGAATGCGTGCGGAATCTGTTTCAGTATAATAATCACACCAATCGCGGTGAGCATGCCCTTTATCACCGTCGACGGGAAGTAGTACCCGATAATGCCGGCCTTGAGCATGCCTAATATTATCTGAAAGACACCTGCCAGTACCACGGCCAGCAGAAACGCCTCGAAGGTGCCGAGTTTTTCGATGGACGCAAGTATAATCACGGTGAGGCCTGCGGCCGGACCGCTTACACCCAGCGACGAGTTGCTGACGGCGCCGACTACCAGGCCGCCTACAATACCTGCAATAATGCCAGAGAACAATGGTGCCCCGCTTGCCAACGCTATGCCCAAACACAAGGGCACGGCAACAAAGAATACTACTATACTTGCCGGCACATCATGTTTCAATTCTCTAAAAAGTCCCTTATAGCTTCTTCATCTTATTTTCAAGCTAGTTCAATTGCAGTTACAAGGATACGGCAGCGGACTTGCAGGAGCCTTAGAATGAGATTAGAATTCGATTAGGTGGAGATTAGAGTTATATTAGAAATGTTCAACCTTGAATGGGCAGCCAGATACGTACTTCCGTGCCGACGTCGAGTGTGGAGCTGATCTCAAAAACCCCCTGGTGCAGTTCAATAATTTTTACCGTCAGCGGAATACCGATGCCTGTACCCAGAATTTTGCGCACGTTGGCGGCGCGATGAAAGGGAATGGTAACCTTGGCCAGGTCTTCGTCGGGGATGCCCAGGCCCTGATCGCGAACGATCACATTCACCCGGTCGCGGCCATCCATTGCCACGTGAACCGTTACCGGTTTCGAGAACGAAAATTTGGTGGCGTTGTCAAACACGTTGATAAACGCAGTTTGCAGCAAGTGCGCATTGCCTTTCACGAACACAGGGCGCGAAAGCGCAAATGTGATGGTCACCTGGTTGTCGGGGGTGGAGAAGTCGAATTTCGATTTCGAGTCGCGAAGAAGTTTTTCCATGTCGATTAGCTCGCTTTTAAAACTCACGTCGCGGTAACTGATGGTGGCCAGGTTGAGCAAGTTGTTCACGAGCGTATTGAGGCGGTCGGCTTCCGCAGAAATAGACCTCAACGAATCCACGTATTCTTCTGTGGTGCGCTGTTTCTCCAGCGCCACCTCCGTCTCTCCCATAATAGCGGTAAGCGGATTGCGTATCTCGTGCGAGGCGTTGTCGATAAAGGATTTCTGAGCCTCGAATGCCGCAGACAGGCGATCGAGCATTTTATTGAAGGCGATGGCCAGTTCGCCAATCTCATCGTCGGAGTCGTATTCGCTCAAGCGCTCATGCAGGTTGCGGGCGCTGATGGCGTTGGCTTTCCTTACCTTTTCGGAGATCGGCTTCAGCATTTGTCCCGAAATAATGTAACTGATCACGCCAATGGATATAACACACATCGCCAGCGACAGCACCATGAGCGTAATAAGATAGGATTCCATTTTGATGCCTATTCTGTCTACCGCGGTGAGCAGCACCAGGTAGTTGCCGCCTTTCAGGTGAAACAACCGGCCCGCGCCCTGGCGCTCGCCCGTGTCGAAGTAAGCCTGCTCCTGCTCGGTAAGTTCGACCAGGAAAGACTCGGGGTATTTATAGCGGAGGCTATCCCTGAACTGCGGCGTAAACAGCACCACCTCCTCGGTCTCATCGGGAAGTCTGTTCATGAACTGACGCCGGATACGCTCGTAGTCTTCCGGTAAAAAATTATCCTTTTCGAGGAACATTTCTTCGGTGATGGCAACGCGTTCTACAAGTCGGTTGAAAAATTCATTCTTGCGATACTGGTCGGAAAAGAAATACACGATAAATCCAAACACGAGCACCGTAATGCTCGCCATTAGACTGAAAGACAGAGTAATCTTGTCGCGTATCTTCATCTGTTAGCAACTAGCGCTTGCAGTGGCCGATAGAATATGTTTTGCGTGGTTATCCGTCCGCCGCCGTGTGTCGTCGATTTCATGCGTCCACATCGCGGATGGTGTAACCCATGCCGACAACGGTGCGAATAAGTTGCGTCGAAAAACCGTGATCGACCTTTTTTCTCAGGTAGTTGATATACACCTCCACTACGTTGGTGCCCAGGTCGTGGTTCACATCCCACACGTTTTCGAGGATGTCGACACGTGAAAGCACTTTGTTTTTGTTTCGGAGCAGGTATTCAAGCAGCCGGTATTCCCGGGCCGTCAGTTCAATCTTTTTGTTGTCGCGCAAAACTTCTTTTGCGTCGGTATTCATGGTAAGATCTGCCACTTTCAAGATTTTGGCGCTGTTGGTTTTACGGCGCGACAGGGCCCATATTCGCGCCATCAGTTCGCGAAACTTGAATGGTTTCACCAGGTAATCATCGGCTCCCATGTTAAGCCCTTCCACCACATCGTCGGTGGTGCCCGATGCGGTGAGCATCAGGATGGACACTTGGTTACCCAGCGATTCGCGAATGCGGCGGCACACTTCGAGGCCATTCATTTCGGGCATAAGAATATCCAGGATAATTACGTCGTACTTTTCGGCCGATGCCATCTTGAGCCCTGCCGCGCCGTCGAACGCTTGTGTAACCTGGATGTTATTCTCCTCCAGCCCTTTTTTATGAAGGAGGAGACGCGGACTTCGTCTTCGACAAGTAGCACTTTCAAGCTAAGTAGTGATTTGGTCTTGCCCCGAATGTAGAAGAAAAGTTGAAAACATCCGTATGACGGGAAGAATTCTCAAAGATCAGGGAAAAAAATGTTTGATCCTGTAACTACTTTAAAAACATGAAGTTTCTTCTCACATATAGCCCGTTCCAATGAAACAGTCAATGCGTCACCAGTTAGGGACCGTTTTACTAACTAGCTGCCTAACTGTAGGTTCGCTTTTTTCCTCCGCACAAACCAAACCTGTTGTGGAAGTACATCAGGGCTCGGAATTAATAAGTATTGTTCAACTATTGGCCGGGAGGGCAGAATATAAACGGTCAGCGTACGAAGATATCGTATTAAACTATTTTGGAAGTTACAAGGATCATCCGGCTGTTAAACAGGCTGCGGAGCTCAATCTCATGAATTGTGATTTTCCACTACGGTTGAGCTGGGCGTTTTATGATTTCGACCACATCAAGGTCCAGCAGATAGAAACGCTGGTCGGTTATGAAGACTTTGCTGACATACAAAAGATAAGGGCGTTCTTCGAAGCATGTAAGACCTTTTATTTTGACACTCATTTCGCGGAGTTTTATGAGCGTCAGAAACCGGCTTACGCCAAATGGGTTGCCTCTTTCGAGAAGAACCTTTACCAGGATGGCATGTTCGCGGAAATCGACAACTTTTACAAACTGGATCCTGGAGCGGTCACCTTCACGCTGGGA
>JAAURZ010000252.1 GCA_012031955.1 Bacteroidia bacterium | reverse complement strand
TTGGTTTCGAATCGCCTGCCGTTTCAACTCCTCGAAAAGAACAATAAGGTTACGCTTAGGCAAAGCGATGGCGGATTGGTAACTGCTCTGAAAGCTACTTTGAACGAGAAGACAATCGCGGCGCTTTTTAATCAGAAGCTATGGCTCGGGTCGGCCGATTTCACTGAACGCCGATGGAATAAATTCGTCGAACAACAACCTGATACAGGTCATTTTGCCATCGAACCGATCTTTATTGAACCTAAGGTCTACAATAAATTCTACAACGGCTTTTGCAACGCCACGCTGTGGCCGCTGTTTCACTACTTCACGTCATATGTAATCTATGATGAGGAGTCTTTTGAGAAATATGAGGAAGTGAACATCATGTTCGCCGACAAACTGGCGGAAATCTGTAGACCAGGCGACGTAATCTGGGTACACGACTATCAACTGTTTCTGCTACCCGAATTGGTGCGCCAACGCATACCCGATGCCACCATCGGTTTCTTCCTTCACATTCCCTTCCCGTCTTACGAAATCTTCAGACTGCTGCACCGCTCGTGGAAGGAGCGTATCATCATGGGCATGCTCGGCGCCGACCTCATCGGTTTTCACACACACGAGTATGTGCAGCATTTTCTGAAAACAGTGCGCATGGTAACCGGCCTCGACCACCAGTATCGCGGCATCGTGGCAGGCGACCGCCAGATTAAAGTGGATTTGTTCCCGCTTGGCATCGACTTCGATAAATTTCATGGCGCTATCCGGGATGAAGAAGTCGTCAAAAACAAGGAAACCATACTGGTGAATTTTCAAAACAGGAAAATCATCTTCTCGGTCGATCGCCTCGACTACACAAAGGGTGTGACGCACCGGCTTGAAGGCTTCGAAAAATTTCTTGAAAAGTATGCAGAATGGCGCGAGAAGGTGGTGTTCATACTCGTGGTGGTGCCGTCGCGGCAGATCATTTCCAAATACAACGAGCGGCGCAAGCTCATCGAAGAGCAAGTGGGAAGAATAAACGGCAAATATTCGTCGCTTACATGGCAGCCCATCATTTATCGCTACAGCCACGTACCTTTTGATGAGTTGTGCGCCTTGTATCAGGCCGCCGACATCGGCCTCATCACCCCACTGCGCGATGGCATGAACCTCGTGGCCAAAGAGTACATTGCAAGCAGCACGGGCGACAGAGGTATGCTTATATTGAGCGAGCTGGCCGCGCCGCCAGTGAATTGGGAGAAGCGCTCCTCATCAACCCGATGGATGAAAACGAAATGGCCGAAGCGCTCGAAGCGGCGCTCACGATGCCGCACGACGTGCAACAAAAGAAAATGAGGTTGATGCAAAAGCGCCTGCGCGACTACGATGTGCTCAACTGGGTAAATGACTTTTTAATTCAATTGAACGACGTGAAATCTGATCAGGAAGCACAACACACCAAGTTTCTTACGGGCGAAGCGCAACAGGTTATCGTAAAAGACTACCGGCAGGCAGGCACCCGGAGCCTGCTGCTCGACTACGATGGCACACTGGTTCCTTTCGCGCGGCACCCCCGCGAAGCCCAGCCTGGCGCGAATTGCTGCAACTCATGAGCAATCTCACCCACGACAAGCGTACCAACATCACCATTATCAGTGGCCGCGATAGCGCGGTGCTCGAAGAATGGTTCGACAGTCTGCCCATCAATCTCGTGGCCGAACATGGTGCCTCGATCAGGCGATACGGTGAGGACTGGACACACGAGAAGGAGATTGATCAATCGTGGAAACCTTTGATCAGACCAACGCTCGAACTTTTTGCCCAACGCAGTCCGGGTTCGTTTATCGAAGAGAAAAACCATACCCTCGCCTGGCACTATCGCAACGTAGACCGCGACCTTGGCTTTGTGCGTTCGCGCGAGTTGCTCGACAGCCTCTATCACCTGGTGCGGAACGCGCACCTGCAAGTGATAGACGGGAATAAAGTAATCGAAGTGCGCGTGGCCGGCGTCGACAAAGGTGTGGCGGCGCGCAAGCTGGTGGAGGAATTCAAGACGGATTTCGTGCTCGCCGTCGGAGACGACAAAACCGACGAAGACATGTTTCGCGCATTGGTAGGTCACGCTCTTACCATCAAGGTAGGCTCAGGTCATACACAGGCGCAGCATAGTCTGCCTACGCAACAAGATGTAATCGTGCTGCTCAATCAATTTATTTCTTAATTCAAAACACCCTACCTCCATGAGCATCCACCGCTACGACATGGGAATTATTGGTAATTGCGCTTACCTCGCTTATATCGACAAGCGCGCCAACGTAAACTGGATGTGCCTCCCCAGGTTCGACAGCTCTTTCGTTTTTGGATCGCTGCTCGACAAAAAAGAGGGCGGAGAATTTTCGGTGACCCCGGTTGGCGACTACCAGAGCCGGCAGTACTACATCGACAATACCAACGTACTCTGCACCGAGTTTACCTGCGAAAAAGGAAGGTTCCGGGTGATTGACTGCGCACCTCGCTTCTTGCAGTATGAACGATACTTTAGGCCGCTGATGATGTTGCGAAAGTTGGAAGTGATTGAGGGCACGCCCGTGGTAAAAGCATGTTGCAAACCTGTGGGCGATTACGGCAAAATGAAACCTGAAATTGTAATGGGCAGCAATCACATCCGCTACCTGAATTTCGACATGCCGGTACGGCTAACGTCCGACATTTCGCTGTCGCATATCATCGAAGAGCGCCCATTCGTGCTCGATCAAAACCGCTACCTGGTGTTCACCTACGGCGTGCCCCTCGAAGCGCCGCTCAAACCCACGGCGGAAGATTTCATAAACAAGACCGTGCGCTACTGGCAGGCATGGGTTAAGAGTACCTACGTACCCGATCTGTACCAGGACCAGATTATCCGGTCGGCGATGGTGCTCAAGCTGCATCAATACGAAGACACCGGCGGCATTATTGCGTCGGGCACTACCAGCCTGCCCGAGCACAACGGCAGTTCGCGCACCTGGGACTACCGCTACTGTTGGTTCAGGGATTCGTACTACACGCTGAAGGCCTTCAACGAAATGGGGCATTTCGACGAACTGGAACGCTACTTTGAATACATTCAAAATATTTTGTTGCGCGACACAGATCGCATGCAGCCACTGTACAGCATCACCGGCCACAAAGACGTAGTTGAAGAACACCTCGACCTTGAAGGCTACCTTGGCAATCAGCCTGTGCGCATCGGCAACAAGGCATACGAACAGATTCAGAACGACGTGTATGGGCAGGTACTCGTTGGCTTGTTGCCATTGTTTGTCGACCGTCGATTGTCGTTCAACAAGAAACATGCTTACCGGCCGCTGGTGGACCGGCTGCTGTCATGGATCGATCGCACGATGGACGAACCCGACGCGGGGTTGTGGGAATTCAGGAACGTAAAACAAGTGCACACGTACACCCTGCTGTTCCATTGGGCCGGCAGCATGGCTGCGAGAAAAATAGGACAGATAATGACCGACGGCGAATTGATAAAACGCGCTGAAGCACTGGCGGCAGCGGCAGCGACGCGCGTCGAGAAGTGCTATGACAAGAACAACAAAGCCTACATGCAGGCAATGAATTCTGAAAACCTCGACGCCAGCACACTCAAACTCATAACGATGAACTACCTCGATCACAACAGCGACAAGGCGAAGGAGCACCTGAAGCACCTTGAGCAAAAGCTGATGACCGAACAGGGATTGTTTTACCGCTATGTGCATCCCGACGACTTTGGCAAGCCCGAGGCAACCTTCCTGGTATGCGCATTCTGGTACATCGATGCGCTCGCCTGCGTAGCCGCGTAGACGACGCCCTACGCACGCTCGACAACATACTTAAATACGCCAACGACCTCGGCATCTTCAGCGAAGATGTCGGCCTCGATGGCTCCCAGTGGGGTAACTTTCCTCAAACATACAGTCACGTGGATTGATCAATGCGGCATTCAGGATATCCAAGAAACTTGACGCACCCAACTACAAGTAAAAGGCAAGGCATTTTGTAATTTAAAATGGACCAATAATCCCCTCTGATTATGAAAGCAATGCTAGTTGTGGCGTTCGTCTGTTCGTGCCCTCCGCTGTTTGCTCAGCAACCGGCAGACTCGTTGTTTCTCGTTACCTATTCGCTGGGTGAAAATTGGGATGCGAACAAAGCGCCTGCCGACCAGGAGTATTTCAAACAACATTCGGCTCATCTCGGTGCGCTGCGCAAGGAAGGTGTAATTCAGATCGGCGCGCGGTACGCCAACAAGGGCATGATCGTAATTGTAGCGGCAACCACAGCCGAAGCTGCCAGGCTAATCACTTCCGACGAGGCCATCGTACACAAACTATTTCGGGTCGAAATTCACAAGATGAGTCTCTTCTATGACGGGTGCCTCAACAAACGGCCATAACTCAATACGGCGACGGGCTCACGGAGGTCCAGCCGCCATCGATGATGAGGCATTGACCCGTGATGTGTGAGGCGTCTTCTGAAACAAGAAATAGCGCGGCGTTGGCAATGTCGCGCGGGGTGTTGGGTTTGCCGAGCGGTGTAAGCTTCGACCATGTGCGCTCATACGCTTCGTCTTCCAGGGTGCGCTGCGTGAGCGTGGCGCCCGGCGCCACCGCATTCACGTTGATTCCATATGCTGATACCTCCGCCACAAGCGCCTTCGCAAGCATTTCCACAGCAGCCTTGCTCATGCTGTATGCTGCAAGATTTTTGTGCGCCTGGTGCCCCGTGACCGACGACATGAACAGCAGGCTGCCGCCCAACCCCTGGTCCTTCATCTGCTGCGTGGCTGCCTGCGCGAGAAAAAAGTGCCTCGCTGGTTCACTTGCATCACGCGGTCGAAGTCGTCTGATGTGTAATCGAGAAAATCGCCGAACAAGGTGATGCCTGCGTTAGCAATGGCGATGTGCACGAGGCCGAACT
>JAAURZ010000251.1 GCA_012031955.1 Bacteroidia bacterium | reverse complement strand
GACTGCCGCACCAAGTCGCAGCATACAGTCGGTCGCGGTTAATTCTGACCAAAACAGTTTTACCATCAGCGGCAGTTCACCCCAGATTGAAAAAGGAAGCGCGATTTCAATTTCCGGTTCCAACAACAACGACGGGACATACACCGTGACGCAAATCCAGGCCAGCAAAGACAATCAAGGGCATACCGACATAACCGTGAACGAGCGAATTCCTTCCGACCTTGTCACCGATGACGAGAATTTGTTTGTGGGCGGCAGTGCCGGCGATTGCAGGCCCGTTGAGAAAATATTCGAAGGACCGCGGCTCGACCATGGATTCATCAAAGATGAGGAGTTGGAAAGCGCCGACCGGAAAAAGGTTATTCACGTGTCCGACCTCATTCAAATCATTATGGACGTGCCAGGCGTGCTGGCAGTGAGGAGCATACAGATCGCGAACAAGCCACAAGACAACGAAGACGGGTCCATCGCATCCAAAAGTGTGAAGTGGTGCCTTCACCTGGCCTTCGAAGAAAATTACGTACCGCGTCTCAATACAGACGACTCCCGAATCACTTTCTATAAAGACCAGCTTCCCTTCAAAGCGCGGCAATTGGATGTGGAGAACATCCTCAACGACCTGGAGCGCGCCGGAAGAAAGCAGAAGCTCAAAAATCCTGCGACCGATATTTTGCCGCCCGTCGGCGAATTCAAAGACATTGAGAATTACTACAGCATCGTCAACGAGTTCCCGATGGTTTATGGCGTTGGCGGAGAAGGGCTGCCCGAACCGTCGCAATTTACACCCGACGAAGCCCGTGCAAGACAACTTAAAGGCTACTTGATGTTCTTTGATCAATTGCTTGCCAACTACCTCTCGCAATTGTCGCACGTGAACGACCTGTTCTCAATGAATGCCGCACGCGATGTGTTTGGCGACTTCGTCATCGGAAGAACCTATTACACACAGCCGCTCTTCTCAACCGCCAACGCAGGCGACCTGTTCGACGACCTGTATGTCGACAAGCCGGGCCACACCATCGCCCTTAATGATATCGCCGAAACGGAAGAGCAGTTTGGTGAGCGCCGGAATCGTTTTCTTGATCACCTCATGGCCAGGTTTGCCGAACAGTTTACCGACTACGCGCTGCTCACCTATCGACTGTCCGGCGAAAAAGCACCGCTCGACTTGATTGAAGACAAACTTTCATTTCTCAATGCATACCCGGTGATCAGCGAAGAACGCGGCAAAGGGTTCAACTACAAATCGCCTTGCAGGTTGTGGCACACCAGCAATGTATCGGGCTTGCAGAAGCGAGTCGCCATGCTGCTGGGCATTGCAGACAGAAAATCGGATCGCCTGCAATTTAGCCCGCGATTCAAAATTACCGGTTCGACGGCGCCCTTTGCTTTTGTGGTAGAAGATGATGTACCGCAAGATGTGCTCGAAAGCGCATCGAGCTTCAATTCGATCGATGACGCCAGGCTGGCGCTGGAAGAGACTGTTGTCAGTGGTGTGCTTCGCGAAAATTACCGGATACGGACCGATGACGGCGTAAACTATTATTTCGAACTGTATTGCGGCGAAAGGTTACTCGCGCGCAGTGTTCAAAAGAATTTCGCAAGCGATGCCCCCGGCGGCGACGCCGATCTTGGAGTAGATGAAGCGCTGGCCATTCTCACCGCCGAGTTTTATGACAACCCCGAGTCTAGTCGGAGCAACCTGGGCTGTACCCTATTTAATTATTTCCAATACACCGTCGTCGTCGACATGGTGGACAACCCGCCAACCTTTACCATCACCTACGAAATGTACAAGGAACCTTTCGTGTTTGCCGTCGCCGACAAAGTACTGACAGGTTCCTACACCGCGCAAGGAGAGAGCAAGATACAAGTGGCAATAACAACCGTCGACGTGGCTGCCAGGACGATTTCAGTACCTGGCGACATAACCGGGCGCCTTGCCACGGGCGATAAAATAGTCGTGGATCAGTCAACTGGAAATGACGGTGCCTATACCGTCGACAGCGCGTCGTTCAATGGGGCCGATACCGAAATAGTAGTGACCGAAGCGTTGCCATCGGCCGCAGCACCGTTGGGCGTACTGCTCTACAATCAGGTGACGCTTGCCGAGATGGAGGCGGTGGCGGAAACCGCAGCGCACGACGCGATCTGGCGCCTCGTTGCCAATGGTGTCAAAAAGGAACGCTATCGATTTGATCCGGCCTTTCCGCCGTTTACGTCTCCCTATAAGTTTCAAATAGGCGATCACAACGGAGCGACACTCGGCGAGAGCGTACAGTTCGACTTCAATGAACTGGCCGCCGACTGGATAAGCCACATTGCCACCAACAAAATAACAATTGCCGATGCAGCCGTCAACAACGGTGAATATAACGTAGTGTCCGCCGTCGACAACGGTCCCAACGTGGAAGTTACCGTAAGCGTGGCGCTAGCGGCGGCGGCAGCCGGAGGCACACTTTCATTCTTCGAAACGTACCTGCTCACTGCCGTGAACGACCAGCAACGAATCTTCAGTGTAGCTGTCGATCTCACCAACAAACTGTTCCCCGGCGACGTCGTGTCCATCATCGATTCGCTGAGCAACAACGGTGAGTACCACATCAGCAGCATCGCCTACAACGGCACGCATACGGTCATTCACGTGTATGAACACGTGCCGTCGGCGAGTGTTTCGGGAAAAGTCAAGTATGGTAGGAAATTCCCCGTGGTCAGCGTGGCCGGCAGTGTTGTAACAGTAAGGGGTGGACTCGACGACAAGGCGGTAGACGATATGATTGCGCTCCTTACCACCAAGTTCTTTGACCACGAAGGCATGCACCTGGTCGAGCACATTCTGTTGAGGCCAAAGGTGAATGAAATGCTTTTTGTGGATGCCGACGAAAATACGCTGGACGAAACCTTGTCAGCCTTTGGCATTTTAACATTCACGAAAAAGTTTGCCCTGGTATCGGCCGACAGTTCTACTCAGACTTTCAAAGTGGAGGGCGACGTTGTTGCCGAGCTCACCGTGGGAGCGCGCATAGCGATCAGCCAAACTACCCTGCTCAACAATGAGTACACCGTGCTATCGGCCACCCTTAACGGTACAGCTACAGACATTGTGGTGGACGAGGCCTTTGTTGCTGACATCGCGCCGGCTGCGGCGGAAGGAATGCTTTCTTACGAGGTCAGCGTGCCCATTGCGTCCGTCGACGCTGCTGCACAGAAAGTAGTTGTGAACGGCAACCACGCCAGCGCCGCCGAAGTGGGAGACATACTGTCAATTACCGGATCGCATCAACACGCCAACGATGGCAGGTACACCCTGCTCATCGCCGCCGACGTGGCCGGTATCACCGAGTTCGTCATCGATCAAACAGAAGAACTTGTACAAGACAAACTGCTTTCCATCAACCTCGATGACGATTGCACCTGCGCGCTCGACGATATGTACAGTTGCATCGCGCACGTGATAGTGCCGTATTGGCCCGGACGGTTCATCAATAAAGACTACAGGAAGTTTATGGAACGAACCCTCCGCATGGAGGCGCCGGCGCATGTCTTCCTTAGTATATGCTGGGTGAGTTGCAAGCAAATGTCGGCGTTTGAAAAATGCTACAAAGCGTGGCTGGTAGCCAATGCGCGAGCAGATACAGATAAGGTGGAGCTTGCAGAAACGCTGGCGCGACTGATTGAGAGCATTGAGAACCTGCGGAATGTGTATCCAACGGGTACCCTGCACGACTGCGATGAAGATGAAAACCTCGACAACGCCATAATACTTGACAATTCTGCTTTAGGAGAAATTTAAAACACATGATATGAGCACGATCATCAATACATATCCCGTATTCGAAAACAGCCAAGTGCTTACCAGCACACAGCTCAATCAGTTGGTTTCGTACCTTGATCAGCAAAACAGGCTCACGCGTGCGAAGCTCATAGGCATGGGTATTGTCTGCGGGCTCCGCATTTCCTTCGACGACACGGGTGCCAACCCTACCGTCACCATTTCGAAGGGGACGGCCATCACATCAGAAGGTTTTCTGATCGCAATGGGAGCGTGCGAGACCGCCTACTATAGGCCATATACGCTTCCGGATGGTGTAGAATACAAACCTTTCGGGCATCCGGTTCAGGACATAACACTTTTCGAACTGCTGAAAGAAATGCCCGAGGATACCACCGGCGTCAAAACGCTCGGCAATCCAGCCTCCTTCCTCGACAACAAATTCGTGCTTCTTTTCCTGGAATGCTTCGACAACGACCTTAAGTCGTGCCTGGGCAGAACCTGCGACGATCTGGGTATTGATAGAATATTTACGCTTAGGAAGCTGGTGATCAGCAAAACCGATCTGGACAAAGTACTCACCCGCTCCGCCAATACACCGGTGTTGTATCCGGCTAAATTTGATCTCCCGGAAATTTCGATGCCACGCGCCCTGTTTGCATCGGCGTCGCCGAACAGCCAGAACTACACGGCATTTTCACAGACGTTTGCCAACACATTCCGAACCACCGTGTACCCGGCGCTATTTGGTAGCGGTTCAGCACCCGGTGCGCTGTCGCAAACCTACACCATATATGAGCCGCTCCTGCGATTGGCGTATGGCACCAATCCATTCGCCAGCCCGACTGTCAATAATTTAAAAAGTGCGTGGAAGGCATTCTTCGACGGAACTACGAGTCCCACTTATCAAGGCATCCAATACTTTTATGATTTCCTGAAAGATGTGCTGTTAGCGTATGAAGAGTTCAGGCAATGTGCGTTTGACCTGATGGCAGTGTGTTGCCCCGACATGTCGCTCTTCCCAAAACATGTGATGCTTGGCAGGGCAGACACCACGGTTGAGACGAAGGAGGAAGCGCGCGACTACCGGCACGGCTTTGTGCAGCCACCGATCTACAATCAACAGCGACAGTGGGTCGCCAGAACTAT
>JAAURZ010000250.1 GCA_012031955.1 Bacteroidia bacterium | reverse complement strand
GTTTGAAGCTGATGCGTCCCGGGTCGAGCCCGACGGGTGCGGCGTAGCTGATCAGGTCGCGGATCGCCTGGTAGACGCACAGCATGGCCCAGAACTCCTGCTCGACCATGGCCGGGGTCCGCGAGCGCAGCACGACCTCGGGGCCGCCGCGGACGGTGGTCTTCAACTCGCCGATGCCGGTCTCGGCCTGCCAGCGGGCGTGGTACAGCTGCGCCAGGCCGCCGCCGGATAGGCCTCGGTGTCCAGGAGGGTCGTGGCCAGTGCGAACAGCTCGGAGACTTCCTCGCCGTCCTCATCGACGGTGACCACGCTGTACTCGATCACCCGGACCCGGATCGGCGGCCCGTCCTTCTTGCGCGGTGGCCTGAGTTCTGACAGGTAGGTGCCGTCGGGGCAGAACCTGCAGCACCGGCAGGCCGTAGATCTTGCCTTCGTAGGACGCCGATTTCATCGCGCTCGAGGCGAAATCGTCGAGCTTGTACTGCTCCTTGTACTTCGCGAAGTAAGGGTCGAGCGCTCGAGCCAGCCATTGGCGGCGAAGTTGGTGATGGTGAGATCGTTGCCGAGGAAGATGTCGATCGTGCTCGCCCCCGACGACAGCGTGATGGTCTGCAGCTCCTTGAGCGGCGCGTTGGGCATCAAATCGACCGTGACGCTGACGCCGGGAATCGCCGTCTTGAGCTTCTCTGCATAGAACTCGAGCGCCGGGTAGCGCTCGCCCACGAAGCGGATCTGCTGTGCCTGGGCGGCGGGCGACGCGCCCAGCACGGCTGCCGCGACAGCGCCCGCCGCGAGCATCTGACACGTTAAAACACGAACTGATTTCAATCTGTTAGACATGGTCTAGCCCCCTGCTTGACTGGTTGGGTCGCGCCTGTTCGGGCGGCGGCGATGCCGCGCGCTTTGCAATCACCGCCGCCGGTGCCCTCACCTTCTCCCCCGCACCCGATTTCGACTTGCCTACCGATAGCGACGGTAACAATATCTACGCTGTGCAGATCCGCGTCAGCGACGGGCGCAATAATGTCGATCAACTGGTCAACATCACCGTCAACAACAGCCGCGAGGGCATCGCGGTCAAGCTCGACGACGAGGTGCTCGAAGAGATCCTCTTCCAACGCCGCTACTCGCTGTGGGCCGAAGCCGGCCACCGCTGGATAGACCTGCGCAGAACAGGAAAACTGGACGCCACGCATGTCGACCTTCGCGATGGCGGCACGATCATCGTGGAAGTAGAAAGGCCAACATCAGAAACAAACTGGGACGCGAACAACTAGCATTCGTGCTTCCAGCATCAACAAACAAAGGGGCTCCACGCGGAGCCCCTTTTCACATTCAGTGGTTTGCTAACCTGTTACTCTTCGTCCCACCAAATGCGACCATATAACCCATCTTCACCGCTAAATTGCCGTTGCACGGCATCCTCATAATTCTTGGTATTGTTGAACTGTTCAGACTCGATGTAAATAAGCCTTCGTGGCACTGCAGCGCCGCCAGGCTCCACAAGGTGATCGGGGAATCCGGTTCTCCGCCACTCCGCCCACGCTTCATAACCGTGCATGAACAAATGAATCCAACGCTGCGTGGCTATTTGTTCAATTGCATTGACCGCCTCATAGGCCACACCGGGTTGAAGAAGCAAGTCTGAGGCACCGGCTGTGCTGCCCGTCCACTGTTCGATGGAAGTCTCTATCGCCAGGTTATAGTTCGCCTCTGCCTCTGTGTCGCCACCGGCAATCCAGCCGAGTTTGGCAGCTTCCGCTTTCGCAAACAACACCTGCGCATAGGTTACCAGTTGCACCGGCGCATCTTGTTGCCAGATGGCATTACCCAGCAGTGAGTATTTCTCGGTGTCAAAATCCTGCGTGTCGCCGTAGAGTTGGCCCACATACTCGCCGTCGGTGCGGTTGGGATTGCCGTAAACATACAGCCGGGGATCGTCCACAGGTTTCATGATATCGACCATCCCTTGCGTGAGCGCCCACCATTCACGCGACTGCGTTACGATCTGACCGTACCAATAGTTCTGGTTGTTGGCATCGGCCAGGTGTTTGAAGGCGAGGTTGTCGCCGCTGGATGTGAACACGCCGTCTGCAAGCGCAGCATTGAACTCCGTTTGGCCCAAATCCGGATCCACTTTCGACAAACGCAGTGCCATCAGCAGCCGAATGGTGTTAGCCAGCTTTTTCCATTTTGCATAACTTCCTCCGTACATAATGTCGTTTGGCATACTGCCGGTGGTTGTAGTGGCGTTGGCATCTTTCAGCATGGCGAACAAAGCGTCGTAGATTGACTCTTGCGTGTCGTACACGGGTGTAAAATTGTCGCCGCCCTCCAGTGCCTCCGTGAATGGAACATCGCCCCAGCGATCGGTAATGTTCCAGAAATAATACGCCTTCAGAATTTTTGCCACCATCAGGTGACTCTCCGATTCCGATTCATTCAATACCGTTTCGATGTTGATGAGCGGGCCCTGGTACCAGCCGTAGAAGCTCGTGCTCGAGTTCGGGTAAAGAGACGCCGTTACGTATTGCGTTTCGGCCAGGTACTGGGCCATGAATTCGCCTTGCGGCGATGAACTCAGCCCCGGCAGCGACAGCATGGCGTTGGCAAGCAACTGCGGTGCCGACGCCTCGCTTGGCTGGTTAGGGTTGATGTTGATGTCGTCGTCAAAATTGTTGCAGCTTCCCAGCAAGAAGATGCACAACATCGTATAGAAAATTTTATGTGTGTGCTTCATGACGGTTTCTGTTAAAAAGTGACATTGAGATTGATACCATAGGATCGTACCGTGTTAAGTTGGCCTGATTCATACCAGCTGATGGCCTGGCTGCCGGTCGATACTTCTGAAGGATCGAGACCCTTCGGTGCTTTCTGCCAAAGCATGGCCGGATTACGTGCTACGAATGCAATTCCCACTTTCCTGAATGGAAGGCCCTCCCATTCATTCTTACCAAATGTGTAGCCGAGGCGTACTTCGCGCAGTTTAATATATGACGCATCAATCAACCAGTCATCGTAAACACGGCGTCCAACAATGCCGTAATACGATTGTGGATTTACGTAGGCGGTTACCGGCTCTCCCGTGTTGGCAGATATGCCTTCCACCTTCACACCTCCGCCGTCAGCCACAGGGTCGCGCACGTTGAACCCCTTGTCATTGATTTCTGCTGTAACAGGATCCAAACCGGTGCGTACCGCCAGCATTTTGCTGCGGCTAAAAAACTGACCGCCGATCTGGTAATCGATCATGGCGGCAAGCTCGAAATTGCCGTAGCGGATCAGGTTTTGGAAACCGCCTGTAAAGTCAGGCAGCACGGTGCCGAAATCATGGTTGGACGTAGTGTACATCGGCATGTTGTTGTTGTCGAGCAATATCTTACCTGTGGCCTCATCACGCTGATAGGTGGGCCCGATAAGACTTCCAAATGCCTTACCTACATAGGAGTTCATATATGTAGTGACGGAGGAGTATGTCGTACTTCCATACGGCCATACATCTACGCCTGGATAAAGTTCTACGAGTTCGTTCCTGTTGCGGGCAATGTTGAACATCACATCCCAATTCAACTTAGCCGTCTTTACGGGTGTACCTGTCAGGCTGATCTCTATGCCTTTATTTTGAATTTTGCCGGCGTTGATAGTGGCTGACCCGTAGCCACTCGTGCCCGATACCGTAAGATTGAGCGTCTGATTTTTGTTGACCTGGTCGTAGTAGGTGAACGACGCGCCTACCCTGCCGTCCATGAATTTGAAGTCGATACCAGCCTCGAACGAGTTGGCGAACGAGGGTTTGATGTTCGCATTGTTGAGGTTGTCGGGTACCGTTAGGGTATTGGCATTTACCGCGCCACTGTACACCGGGCCCACAAGATAAAATGATGTGGTTGAGTACGGCGCCAGGTCAGAGCCCGCTTGCGCGTAACTTACTCGTAGTTTTCCGAATGACAATGCGTTGAAGTCGAGCAACTCGCTAAATACCATGCTGCCCGATACCGACGGATACCAGTATGAGTTGTTCTCCGGAGGAAGCGCCGACGAGTTGTCGTTGCGTATGGAGGCGTCGAGGTAATAAGTGCCCTTGTAACCGAACGACACCATCGCGTACACGCTGCGTATCTGTTTGTTCAATTCATACGAAGTCACACTCGGGCGGTCGATGCTTGCATCGATGTTATAGAAACCTGGTGCCGACAAGCCACCCACCGTCGCCATGGACAGGTATGTATAGTGTCTGTCGTACGCATTGGCGCCCAGTAGTCCGTCGACGGAAAGGTCGCCGAAGGTCTTGTTGTACTTCGCCATGAACTCGTAGTTCATCTCGCGGTTTTGATATTTGCCGGCGGAATAACTCGGCACACCTGTTCCGCCAAATGCTTCGCGCGACTCAATACTTTGCGTGAACATATCGGTGCGAATGAAACCACTGAGTGTTAACCCTGGCAGGGCTTCGTAGCTGAGGCCAAGATCACCAAAGAGCCTGTCGCGCGTATCGTTGGTAGGATTCTCGTAGGCGAGGAAGAAACGGGGTTGGCCCAATACAGCGCATTTGTAAGTTGGTAATTTCACCAGTAGTAGCGCTTGGTCGACGTAGATTCCAATGAGGATGGTGCCATCGTCGTATTTGTAGTCGCGCAGCCTGTTCATGTCCATGCTGCGCTGGAACCACTGACCGAGGTAACGCGATCCGTCTTCGGAGCCTTGTGAAGGGCGCTGCGCATTGTTGGCCGCATAGTTCACGTTGGTGGAAACACGCAGCTTGTCGGTGATGTTTAAACCGGCGCTTTATGCCCACGTTGTTGCGTTTCAGGAATGTGTTAGGCTCCACGCCTTGTATGCGCGTATCGTTGAAACTTACACGAAACTGGCTCTTCGGACCGCCGCCCGATACGGAAATGCCGTTGTTGATATTCACACCGGTT
>JAAURZ010000249.1 GCA_012031955.1 Bacteroidia bacterium | reverse complement strand
TACTGGTGAACTTCGAACTGCTGCATGCGTTCGACAACAACAATATTCACATCGACGGCATAATTGTAGACAGCGCGTATGTGTTTCTTACCAAAATGGTCGACTCCGACTCGTCCACAGACCTCAACATTAACATTCTAATCAGCCGCCTCAATGCGTTGTCGTCGGGTGGTACCGGCAAGCCGCCGCGAGTGAACATCGGCGAAGCCGTCGTGAATTCAAGTAAATTCACTTACGTGGATCAGTACCGCGACACAGTGCCGTATGGTTTCGACTACAATCACTTCACCGTGCTGGATCGACGAAGGGACAGTTGCAAAACTTCCTTGTGCTGGGCGACACGGTTGCTTTCGACGTGCGCACACTGATTGCGCAGGATGAGAAAACGCAGTTCCCTATTCGCGAACTTTCCACCTACTTCCGCATCTCTCAAGCCTCGATGGAATTCCTGGGACTCAATCTCCGTGCCGGCCGAAGTGTGGTGGGCGATACCATCATCTTCAACTATGAAAGCCAGCGCGACCTCAATGACTTCGTGAACATGGTCGGCATTCATGCCAACCTCCGCAACACGACTGTCTATCCCCAGGATCTGGCGCTCTTTGCGCCCGAGGCCATTCAATTGGGCCAGGCTGTACGGGTGAACGGAATCATGGACGGGCGCGTCAGGAAATTTAAAGTGCACGACATGGCCCTCGGCATTGGCGCCACGCATCTCGTGGGCACGCTCGACATGGATGGACTACCCGACTTCATGGAGACGTTCATCATTCTCAACCTGCAAGACTCGCGCCTTAACTTTCGCGACCTCGCTTTTCTCTACAATGAAAAGACACTCAACAGGCTTGAACCCATGGGTGCGCTCACGATGAACGGCCAGTTTCTCGGGTACCGACCGATTTTGTCGCCAACGGAAACTTCGCCGGAAAACTCGGTCGCATTCGTTCCGACATCAACTTGAAAGTAAATGAGGACGACATTGATAAATCCACTTATACCGGACGGCTGGCGCTCGAAAACTTCGACCTGGGTACTTACTTCGAAGACTCGGTGCTGTTTCAGAAAGTAAACCTCGACGGCCAGGTGCGCGGTTCGGGGCTCACCCTGAACACAGCCAACTTCAACCTCGATGGCGTGGTGAGCCGACTCGGCATCTATGGTTATGACTATACCAACATCAGGACAAACGCGCGCTTTGCAGCCTCCTTTTCGACGGCCGCCTGTCAATCAACGACCCCAACCTGGAGTTTACCGCCAAGGGCTCTATAGACTTGCGCGAAGGCCGCAACCAGATCAAGATTCAGGCTGCCCTCGACACGGCTTTCCTCGACCAACTCCATCTCGCCAACAAAACCTCTTCCTCCGCAGTAAACTGGATATTGACATTCAAGGCCTGCAGATCGACAGCCTTACCGGGCGCGCGACATGCAGGACTTTATTGTGAATTACGGCAACGAATGGCTGCACCTGGAAACGATGAACCTGAAGGCAGAAAAAGACGGTGCCCAGCGAAACGTCGAATTCGAATCGTCGCTGCTGGACGGAAGCATATCGGGCAATTTTCTCTTTACCGAATTGTATGCCGACATGCAAACGCTGTGGAAAGAGATGATGCTCAACGTACGAAACGATCAGAAAGAAATTACCAGCTACTATGCCAACAAAACAAAAAGACCACGAACCTACAACGCCAACTTCAACTTTAAGCTCGAAAACATCCAGCCTATCAGTGAACTGCTCGAAGTAGATCTGGTCATATCACCACAAACCAGGATCGACGGGCGATTCTCGAGTGGCTACACCACCATATTCCAGACGTACACGCACATCGATTCGCTGTACTACAACAAGTCGATATTTACAAACACCGACGTAGACCTGACAGCCTCCAAGATTGCCGACAGCACCAGCGTGCTGGCTATGGCGTCGGTCACATCAGACAGGCAGACGTTGTCGTCGGCGTTGAAGACCAAGAACCTGATTGCGGAAGGAATATGGAACAAGACACACATCGACTTCAATCTCGACTGCGACCAGGACGGCCAGAACAACTATGTGCGGCTGCACGGCGCCGTAGATTTTCTCAAAGACAGCACGCAATTGAAATTGTTGCCGTCGACCATCATGCTGCTTGAGCGCGACTGGGTGGTGGAACCCGGCAACAAGATAATCGTGAAGGGCGACACATGGGATTTTCACGACATCCGCATCGGCTATGCCGACCAGGTGGTGAACATCGACGGCGCGATCGCGCAGAATCCGGAAGAAAAACTGAAGATCGACGTGCACAACCTGGGGCTCGACATTCTCAACGTGATAAGCAAGAATACATTCAAGGGCACGCTCAACGCCAGGGTGGAACTCAAGAATTATTATAAAGACCTTTCCGTAGAAAACGATGTAACGGTCGACAGCCTGATGATAGACGACTTTGTGGTGGGTCAAATAACCGGCAAAAACCACTGGAACTACGACGAGCAGCGCTTCATCATCAACTTTTTTGTCGACCGCAATGCCAGCCGCATTGTCAACTTCACTGGCTACTACGATCCGTCGGCGCGCCAGAACCCGCTCAATGTGCTGGCCAGGCTGGAAAACGCCAACCTCAAAATTCTCGAGCCCTTTCTGTCAGACATTTTCAGCCGCATGGACGGCACGATTTCCGGTCAGTACCGGATCACGGGAAGTTTTGACGATCTCAGCATCAACGGCGAAGGCAACATCGGCAACGGGTCGCTGAATGGTGAATTACCTGAGAACCATCTACAGGTTTACCGGCGCGGTAGGCTTTACACCCGGTTCCATTTATTTCAAGAACATGGAATTGCTCGACGGCTTCAAGAACAAGGCGACGCTCAATGGTCACATTGCCCACAGTAATTTCGGCAACATGAGCATTAACATGGATGCCGCGTTCCGCAACTTTCAGGTGCTCAACACTTCCGCCAAAGACAACGCGTTGTTCTACGGGCAGGGATATGCCAGCGGTACGGTGAACTTCTACGGCCCGCTCAGCAACCTGCGCATTACATCCCAGGCGCGCACCGAAAAGAACACGCGCATCTACATACCCATCGGCGGCACGTCTACCGTGGAGAAGAAGGACTTCATCAATTTCGTTAACTTCAGCGATTCCACCTTCCAGCAGACACTCAAGCGTGAGGCCGCTTCGCGTATAGACCTTACCGGCATCAGCTTCGATCTCAACCTCGACGTAACACCCGACGCCTACTGCGAGATAATCTTCGACATTAAAGCCGGCGACATCATCCGCGGCCGCGGCAACGGCGACCTGAAACTCCAGCTTGATACGAAAGGTGAATTCAACATGTTCGGGCTCATCGAATTCACCGAAGGTTGGTACAACTTCACCTTGTACGACATCATCAACAAAGAATTCGAGATACAGCGGGGAAGCCGCATCACGTGGTTTGGCGACCCTTACGCCGGCGAGCTCAACATTACGGCTTCGTACAACCAGCTTGCCTCGCTTGGCCCCATCATACCCGACCCTGATATCGCGAATTCCATCGCGCTCCGCCGCAAGTACCCTGTGCAAGTGGTGCTCAAACTCGACGGCCCCATGCTTACGCCGAACATCAACTTCGATATCAAAGCGAACGACCTGCCGCAAAACATTATGGTGGAGACCGACGCCGGGCCGCAACCTGTACGCCTTGACTTCCAGTTCAACGCCTTCAAAAACAAACTCGACGAGCAGGAACTCAAGCGCCAGGTGTTTAGCTTGATTGTGTTACGACGATTCTCTCCGCCGGAGTCGTTCAATACCAGTGGCAGCGTGGTGAGCAGTGTGAGCGAACTGCTATCGAACCAGTTAAGCTATTGGCTGAGCCAGGTGGATGAAAATCTGGAAGTAGATGTAGACGTTGCTGCGATGGACCAGGAAACGTTCAACACATTTCAGCTCCGGCTCTCCTATACATTTCTCAACGGCAGGCTGCGCGTTACCCGCGACGGTACATTCAACAATCAGTATACAAATCAAAACAACCTTTCGAGCATTGCAGGCGACTGGACTGTGGACTACCTGCTGACGGCCGACGGAAAGCTGAAGGTGAAAATGTACAACCGCACCAACGTGAACCCCATCACTAACTCGCTCGGCAGCCAGAATGCCGTTACTACCGGTGTGAGTTTACAGCTCACCCAGAGCTTCAACGAAATCAAGGACCTGTTGAAATTCAGCCGCGACAAAAACAAGAAACAAAAGGAAGAGAATCCCGACTTCAACAAAGAAGCAACCAAGGAAGATGAAGGCAGTAACTAGTGTTATCCTGGTACTGCTATTCATTGCGCCCCTAAACGTCGCGGCGCAATCGGATACCCTTTCGCCGGTGGTCAACAAAAAAAGGCTGCGCACGGTCGTTATCGTGTCGGGCGTCACCTATGCCACGGCGCTGGCAGGCCTGCATCAACTGTGGTACAAAGACACCAACCGCCAGTCGTTTCAATTCTTCAATGACAACAAGGAGTGGAAACAGATGGACAAGATCGGGCATGTATTTTCTTCGTTTCATCTTGCCCATGGTTTTTCGCGCACGCTGCAGTGGTGCGATGTGCCTGCGGCCAAAGCCGATCTGGCAGGCTCGCTCGCTGGTTCCTTGTGCTGGTGCCGGTGGAAATCTTCGATGGTTTCTCCGACGCGTACGGCGCCTCCGCGGGTGATCTCATTGCCGATGCCGCGGGTCCGCTTTTGTACCTGGGGCAAAAAGCCCTGTGGCAGGAAGTGCGCATTCATCCCAAGTTCTCGTTCCATCAAACCCGTTATGCACCTATGCGGCCAGACCTGCTCGGCGACAATCTCACGAGCGAAGTACTGAAAGACTACAATGGTCAGACGTACTGGTTGTCGGTAGATGTGGACAAATTTATACAGTTCCCCAGGTGGCTCAACATCGCCGTGGGCTATGGGGCGGAAGAAATGATAACCGCGC
>JAAURZ010000248.1 GCA_012031955.1 Bacteroidia bacterium | reverse complement strand
AGCCAGAGGTCGCCGTTGCGCGCTCACCAGGCCGCCGCTGGGCAACCAGGCTACCGCCGTACGGGCAACCACAGAGATGGTACCGTCCGGTGCCACCTTTTTTACCATGCGACGCTCCATGATGGCGGTGTAGATGTTGCCTTTGTCGTCGGTCCATACACCCATCACGGCATGGCTATTCGGTTCTGCCTTGCCGGCTTGCCGCCAGTCGGGCAGGTTGGTGGCCAGCGTCGATACACCACCACGCTTGTCGACGCGCTTCAGGTCTATACGGTCAACTACCAGTACATTACCGGCTTTGTCCGTCGCCATCCATCGTATGTCGGTCATGCACTGGTCGGAGTGTTTGCTAACGTTGCCAGATACCGCTTTCGCCATCACATGCTGACAGCCGTTGCTGCGGTCTGCCCAGAACATGGTGCCCGTATGATCGCGCACAAAACTGTAGTCTGACAAGAAACCTTCGGTGGCGGGAATAATCTTTTCGAATGTGCCGTTTCCGCGTAAGCACCACACATAGTGACCCCACTTGCCGGCAGCCCCGCCTTCATACCAGAGATGTTCGCCAAACAGGTTGTCGTGCGCGTCGATGTACAATTCGTGCGTATGCACACTGGGTACTGCCACCGACTTCCTACCTTCCGTATCAATCTTCCATACTTGCGACAAGTCAGTGTAGTAGATGTTGCCTTTCGAATCTTCCACAATGCCCACACCCGGGTGAGCGCTCGTGCGGTAGTACACAAGAAACAAAAGCACGAACAACAAACTGGTTTTCATGCCGATCAATAGTTCGGAATGTTTTTACCCAAGATGATGTCGCGCTTTGCATCGAGCAGGTCATTTGCTTTTGTAAGGTGAATTACACCCGAACCACAACGGTGTTGCAAATGACTTTTATCGGTGTCGGTCAGAAAAGGGTCGTCGTCGAAGAGGTACTCATCTATCCAGTACTCTTTTTTATCGGGTTCTTTGATCGTGGCATGTATGTGCTGCGGGTTGCGTGAGTTAGGATAGGAAGCGGGACGCAGTGTGTAGAATGCATAGTACCCGTTGGCGCCGTTTTAATCCAGCCGCGAAGGTAGCCATGGCGTTTCTCCCAGCCTGTTTCGCCGCCCCTGGTAGGGTAGACACCGGCTTGGTCGGTGTGATATATATAGAGTATCACGCCGGCGGCCGGTGTTTTGCCGTCGTTTTTGTAGATGGTGCCGTGTATTCGGATTTTGTCTCCCTTGTCGTGGAAGTCGGGCAGTGTGTCTGTGCTATGAAGTTTTTTGGATCCGTATTCAAAGACAGCCTCACATCCTTCACACGGTCCGTATGCCCGACGATTTCCTGTCGGTTGGGCACACATGTGGAAGAGTGGGGCAATAGCAAGTAGAACGATTGTGAGATTTGTTTTCATGATCTTGCGTTTATCTACATTTAATTACGTGCATGAGACGCGTGTGCACAACGCTTTGTGATCAAGTGCTGTGCATTCTTGACGAAATGCTTCAGAGGCGGCAACCGCGGTAATATGAAACTCCGTATTTTGTGGTATGGAACGCTTCTCGAAGTACCGGCTCGACCACGTCATATTCTGGCTTGCCACGGTACTATTTCATGCCTACACGCGCTTCTCGCTGCTGGAGACCGCCGGCTGGGGCCCGTTCGTTTCTGAAATCGTGGTAAGGAACCTGCTGCTCGCCGCTGCTATCTATGTTAACCTGGAGTTGCTCATTCCAAGGCTCGTGAGCCGCGGGCGGTACCTTGCTTACATCCTTTTTTTCGCACTCAACCTCGGCGGCTATGTGTCGTTGAAGAATTTTCATGATGTGTACTTGTATGGCCATGTGCTGAATGACACTACGCGCGCTGCATTCTGGCCGAACAGTTTCTACAACTTCTCTATTGGGCTGTTTTATCTGGCGTTCAGCGTGGCGCTTCATCTCAGCAAGGAGTGGTTTGTTCAGAAACGTATGATTGAAAAGATCAAATTGGAACAATTGAATACGGAACTGGCCTATCTCAAATCGCAAATAAACCCACATTTTCTTTTCAACTCTATCAATACGATCTATTTCCAGATCGACAAGAAGAACGTGCAGGCGCGCGAGACCTTGTCGCGCTTTTCCGATATGCTGCGCTACCAGTTGTACGAGTGCAATGGCCACGAGATCGCGCTGGAGAAAGAAGTGAACTACATCCGTAACTACGTGGAGTTGCAGCGTATGAGGAAGGACGAGAATTTTCAGATTCAGGTGCAGCTCAATGACGACTTCACCGGGGCCACCATCGCGCCATTGTTACTTATTCCGCTGGTGGAAAACGCGTTCAAGTATGTCTCTAATTTTTCCAGGTCCGATAATACAATCCGTATACGACTAAGCAGGGAGGGAAAAGAATTTAGCGTAGTTGTGTTTAATACCACCGAAAGTAGCATCGCCAATGCGGTGGAGCACGGGGGTATTGGCCTTCAAAATGTACGCCGCCGCCTTGCGCTGTTGTACCCGGATCGCCACACACTGCAAATCGATAAGAACGAAGGAGCCTTTGAGGTGAAACTTAAACTGCAACTCACATGAGATGCCCACCTCCGATACAAGTGCGATGGAACGACAAATCGTGGATGGAGATTCGCTTGCTGTCAAAAAATCAAACCAATGCCTGATGAAACTCAAGTGCCTGATAGTAGACGATGAGCCGGTAGCCAGAAAGGGGTTGCAGGAGCACCTTGAAGCCGTTGAATTCCTGGAACTCGCCGGTGCTTGTGAAAATGCGATGAAAGCGGCGAGCCATCTCGAGTCGGGGGCCATAGACCTCATCTTCCTGGACATCCACATGCCCAAGTTGTCGGGCATCGATTTCCTGAAGACCATGAAGCACGCGCCGATGGTGATTTTTACCACGGCCTATTCCGAGTATGCGCTCGAAGGTTATGCCCTCGATATCATCGACTACCTGATGAAACCCATATCGTTCGATCGCTTTTTGAAAGCAGTTGTGAAAGCCCGCGAATTCCATCAGCTCAGACACCGCCCGGATAAGCAAGGCAATGACTTCTTCTTCATTAAGAGCGACAGTAAATATGAGAAGATACAATACCAGGATGTGCAGTACATAGAGGCAATGCAAAACTATGTGGTGCTGCACACCCGGGCAAGGAAGCTTATCGCGTACATCACACTCAGTGGTCTCGAAAGCCAGCTTCCATCCAACCAGTTCATCAAGCCTCACAAGTCGTTCCTCGTCGCGATCGGCAAGATACAGGCCGTTGACAGGAATGAGCTTGTGCTCGAGTCTGCGCGAATTCCGATCAGCCGAAATCTCAAAGACCAGGTGATGCAGGTGATTGTAAACAGCAATCTGCTGAAACGTTAGGCAGCCCTCACGT
The DNA here is from genome assembly GCA_012031955.1 of Bacteroidia bacterium. The sequence goes on along the minus strand of JAAURZ010000248.1, from coordinate 1,584 downwards.
TGCTTTTTCCTTTTCTATTTACCGTCTGCTACTTATCTTGGTCACCAATTCAACCCTAAACCTTTCACCCATGAGATGTATTATTTTTCTTATGCTGTCGTGTACCCTGGTGGCTCAGGCGGCAGCCGTCACCTTGCCAAAAATCTTTTCCAGCAACATGGTGTTGCAACGCGACAGGCCCGTGGTGGTGTGGGGCTGGGCAGGCAAGGGTGAAACTGTGACGGTCGTTTTTAACGGGCAATCGAAACAGACCAAAGCGTCCTCAACAGGCGAGTGGTCCGTTACCCTCACTGCCATGAAGTTCGGCGGTCCGTTTGCGATGCAAATCAAAGGGAAGAAGGAAAGCGTCACCTTCGACAATATTTTGATTGGCGATGTGTGGTTGTGCAGCGGGCAGTCGAACATGGAGTGGCTACTGGTAAACAGCAACAACGCTACGCAAGAGATCGCCAACAGCGATCACGCCAGTGTAAGACTATTCACTGTGGAAAAGGAAATGAGTTACGCTGCCAACCCGGATATCAAGGATGGGAAGTGGGAAGTTTGCAGCCCCGGGTCGTCGAAGAATTTTTCCGCCGTCGCTTATTTTTTCGGAAGAAAGTTGAATCAGGACCTGAACATACCCATCGGACTGATCAACAGTTCATGGGGTGGCACCAACGTGGAAACGTGGATAAGCTGGGACGTGATGTCGAAGAAGGATGAATTCAAGAAGGTGGACATTCAGAAGCTGATAGCCGGCTCGCCCGAGATGAAGAAAAAACGCGAGGCCTACGACGAGGCACTTCACAACGACGTGGGGATGCGCGACAAGTGGTACAGTCCGTCGGCCTCCGTTGCCGGATGGGGTACTGCCACAGCGCCCAAAGAGTGGGGCGGCACCGCCATTGGCGACGCCGATGGCGTGGTATGGTTCAGGAAAACTTTTTCGCTTGATGAAGCAGACGCGCAGTCGGGCGGCGTACTCAGCCTGGGTCCGATCGACGATTGGGATGAAACTTATGTAAATGGAGAAAAAATAGGAGCACGGCAAATGTACAACGAAGACAGGCTGTACCAGGTGCCGAAAGGCTTGCTGAGGGCTGGCGAAAATACCGTCGTGGTAAAAATAACCGACACAGGCGGTGGTGGAGGCTTCTGGGGCAAACCGGAGCAGATGTACTGCAGCGTGGGCACGAAGAAGGTATCGCTGGCGGGGGAGTGGAGCTACAAGGCCGCGGCGCTCACCAGCGACTACGGCATCACCACGGATGGCCCCAACAGTTTTCCGTCACAATTGTACAACGCGATGATCGCGCCGATTATCAAATACCCAATTGCCGGTGCCATCTGGTACCAGGGCGAGTCGAATGCGGGCGAGGCCTACAAGTACCGCACGGGCTTTCCCGATCTCATCAAAGACTGGCGGGCGAAGTGGGGTTATGAGTTTCCTTTCTTCTGGGCGCAGCTTGCGAACTATATGGCGCCCGCGCCAACGCCGCAGCCAAGTGCATGGGCCGAATTGCGTGAAGCGCAAAGCATGACGCTGTCACTTCCCAAAACAGGGCAGGCAGTTATTATCGACATCGGCGAGGCTGACGACAT
>JAAURZ010000247.1 GCA_012031955.1 Bacteroidia bacterium | reverse complement strand
GACAAGCCGCAGCAGAACAAAGCATATTAAAACAGGTACGGAGGTTGCGACGGGCAATAGCCATCGCGCGAGCACGTTGCCTTCGAGGTCTACCTCGAGGTAGTAGGCGAGGGTGCCGGGACGCTTCACAAGCAACATGGCGAATCCAAGCATGAAGAAACAGACCGCTGTGTGAACGGCCATTGGAAATAGGGCAGCAGTCCGAGAAACTCCGGCACTGCGAAGAAGTAGCCCAGCAGTGCAAAGAGCGTGAGCACCTGCGAAGTGCCAACGAGGTACTGACCGAGGCGGGCGCCACTTTCGCTTCGCAAGAGCAGCAGCATCGCTGTTGCCTGCAGTACAAAATTGACTGCGGTGTTGGGCGCCATCCCACCTGACATCGCGCTGGCACGAACGAGCGCCTGCTTGTACAAGAACTGATCTACTTGTGGCAACGCGGGCCACATGTACCCCAACAGCCTTGCGGCCGCCACACCGACCACCATCAATAGCAGCACTTGCACCACGGGAATGCGGCGCATCGTGGTAACGCGAGCCTTGAGCAGAAGAAATGCAAGTGCCAGTGCAATGAACAACAGCGCCGTGACGGGATTCATAGACACAAGTCCTCTTATTGGAGTCTTTAGAAACTCCACGTCGAATTGCCATCCGAGCAGTACAAGGGCAGCAACAATGAGTACAACGAGGGCGAGCGTCTTCACCCAGACCTTTAGGTTATCCTTGACTTCCATGCACAACGTAAGAATCGCAGACGACCTAATGTAAGGAATTTATTGCTATCGTGTTTGAGCCAACCCAGTGTGTATTTGTTTCCACACCGCACCTGCGGTGGATGCCGAGACTAGGGGTTTTACTTAGTGAAATCAAGTTGCAATGTCCAAAAAGTAAGTTGGCCTGCGAAACGGTCGCGGCCCTAAGGCAAACTCTGATTTTTCGATTTCAAATTTTTACTGATTCATGGCGCCCTGCCAACGACCAACTTTGCATAAAAAACCCAACAACCATGAAGACTTTATTGAAACTGAATCTAGTAAAATGGGCATTCATCTTTTCGATCGCGCTGCTCACGCTCGGAAAAAGTTGCACTGTGCATGCACAGGGATTGCCGATGGAAAAACGTAAGCTATGCTGGGGACTTGAAGGATCGCTCGGCGCAAAGTCTTTCAGTTTAACCAGCGACCTCACGCAGTTGGACGGCGTGCGTATGCGGCAGGCAGGCGGAAGCCTCGGGTTTGTAGTAGGGTTGTCGGAAGTGCAGCTTCGCCCGCGTTTGGGATTTTATTATGGAGAAGCCGGGCAAACCCATTCGCAATGGATCGACGCAGGGCTTGACCTTCAGGTATACCCGCGGCAACTGATTCGCAAGCAAGGCAAACGCTTTCAGCCGTACATAGTGTCGGGGCTCAGTCGCGGCACGGTGAAGTTGGACGGCATGTACAGTGGCGAGCAAACAGCTCCCGTGCCGGGCAAGCTCATTGTTACTTCGCTGGCGGCGGGTGCCGGATTTGAATTCCGTTTCCCGCAGGCAATGGATTTTATCTGCCTTTTCTCTCAACTTAAATATCAAGTGCCTCTGAATTACGAGGCATCGACGAGTGCATTGAATCACACAAAAGTGATGCAATCAATGACCTTGAACGTTGGGATAAGCTTCGGCGCTATCCGATAAGCGACGAGCACCTTTCCACGTTCACCCTTCGGTTAATGGGCTCAATCGAAGGGTTTTTTTTATTGTAAAATATGGATGCCTGCATGGAACCGGTCGCCGCGGGCACGCGGGAATTGGTCGATAAACGGAAGGGGATCATCTAATTTCAGCCTCTGTCTAAAATTCTTTTGCTACTTTTGCCGTTGTTTTAATAAATATTCAGGCGTGAAAAAGATTGTCTCCCTCTTGTTCCTTATATTCAGCGCTGCGATCACGTTTGCACAAACGTCAAATGAAGAGCAGGACCTGGTCATGTACGACCCGCTATTCTGGAAAGACGAGCTGAAACTGAGTACGGTGCAGGCACAGGAAATAAAGGAGATAAACAGAAAATTCTACGAAAAGGTGGTGGATGCCTACCAGGAGAAGCCGGACAACACGGCCGAGGTGAAGGCCAAGGTACAGGAGAGCCTTGAAGACCGCAGCCAGCGGATATGGGAAACGCTGCACACACGCCAGAAGCGTAAGCTTGAAAAAATCGTGAAGGAAAGTGTAGCCCCATAAGGGGCTTTTTATTTTTCAATCAGCGGCACCACTGCACATTCAATCGTCTTTGCATCGGGGTTTGTCCAGGTCAGGTAGGCGCTGCCCCGGCTGACTTCCAGTTGCGGAAACCCGGCCGATCGCGACGACGACGATTTTGTCAATTCCATTGTTTCACCAGCTACGCCATCATCCTTATTCACAATGGCGGCCAGTATGGCGTCGCCCTCCATCCATGTAACCATCGCGTTATTGTCATCGATCATGGCTACATCCACACGTCCGATCGGATCGCCATTGTCGATACGAAATGGCTTCCCCAAAACCGTCTGCGCCTTGCGTCATGAATGCCACGTTTACCTGCGCGCGACCGTCGGGCGCGGTAAACCATGCTGCCGCCAGCGTGGCACCGTAACTTGCCGCACGCGGTCCATTCACGGGGCAGCCGGCGATTGTCCATCCATCAGTGTGTACCGGTCTGGGTGTTGTCCAGCGGCCGTCGTTTAGTTGTGTGAAAATACATCGCGCACCTCGCTGTCGGACCGGTCGCGATAGAGCACCGTGGGTGTGCCTGCGAGCAAGGCTATTGTGGTCTGGCAACAGTCGCATGTGCGCGCGTCAAGCTCCCATTCTTGTTGCGTTCGCCCGTCGTAGTCGATTACCGCAGCGCGGATCGACATGGCGCCGTGGTGGCCGTGGTTATCGGCATGACTGGCCGTATCCGCGGCGGAATTCCGGCCGTCGAGCCACGTCACAAGTATGTTGCCGTTCCAGGGTACCATGCTCACGAACCCATGTTCCGATTTGGTGGCGTCGTTGTTCAGAAGACCGCGCGTGCTCCATGCCGATTGTCCATTCGTACTGAACAGTTGCACGTCGTACGCATACCCTTCGCCCGACCGTCGCAGCATGTGAGCAAGTGCACGCTGCCCGCCGTCCGTAATCATCATCGGGTAGTCTGCCCAGTTTACAAACCAGTTGGTGTCGGCTGCAATTTCGACTGCCGCTGTCCAGGTTCCCTCGTTGAGTGTGGCTGTTTTGAGGCGATGCAGGCTGTCGTCTTTTTCCACCCACGACATATGCACAGCGCCCCGCGCGTCGACGAAAAGATAGGGTGTAAGGCTTTGTGCGCCCGCCGGCGAAGGCTGGAGGGCTGGCTCGGAAAACTGATACGTGTGCTTGCTGCCACCAACGCAGGCGGCCAACAAAGCAATGACCACCGGCAACGCAAAGAATTGTATTCTCATTTTATTTAAGACCTTCAGTTATCAATCGAACATTTTCGGGTGTGCTCCAATCGCGGTAGCCTGGCTCCGCGAATGTGGCGGTCCCACGCGTATCGAAGATGAGCGTGGTGGGTAGCGCCTGCACATGAAGCGCTTCCAGGTTGAGTACGCGATAGTACCCGATATCCAGTTTTCTCTTTTCCGCGAAAGCGTTTATTTCTTCCCACGGCTCATCGGATGCGAAAAGGAACACTACGCGTGCATCGTGCAGGCTGTCGCGTGTTTTCACAATGCCGGGCATTTCTGCAAGGCAAGGCTTACACCATGTGGCCCAAAAATTAAGGAACACCACATTACCCTGCAGGGAGGCAACTTCCAGGCGCTTACCGTCGGCGGACTCAAGTTTGATGTCGGCGAGCCGGATCGACGCGCTTCCGTTTGGCTTCTGCTCCTTACTTCCAGGCTTGCAACCAAGGCTGAGCGCCAACACGGCGACAACGCAAGTTGTCACCATACGCACGAATAATGCCGTTCGCGAAAAGCAATTCTTAATGATGATCGTGGTCGTGTACATCCGATGAGTCGCCTGTTTCTTCTTTCGCTTCCTCCAGGTCCATGCCGCACTTGGAACATTTTGTCCCCTTTTTTTCCAGTAACTTCAGGATGCATGGGGCACACATACGCTACTTCTGCTACCGGTGCTTCGTCGGCAGACTGTTCTTCGGCCTGGGGTTGTTCGGTTTGTGTTTTTCCTCCACAGTTGTAGAACAGCATGGCGCTTGCCAGCAGTGCAATCAGACAGATGGTTTTTTTCATAGTTGTAAAATAGTTATTTGTTTTAGTTGAGTTCTTGTTTCACTTCGCCGCAGGTCATCATTCGAGATCCAAAATAAGGATTTTTAATGGCCTTTTCCTTGCTGATCCAGTAGCCTCCTTTGTTATTGAATGCCATCGGGCAAAATTGATAATAAGCATGAAGACCTGAAACCTGGAAGTGGGTGATGGCACCGAAGTAGGCATCATTTAGTTGTGCGAACATCTTTCGCTGTTCTTCCACACTGTTGGTTTCGTGAATATGTTGTGCGGCACTGCGGATCGTTTCGTGAAATTCCATCCACTGCTTATGGGGTTCCGCAGACAATGCGTTCATGTCGACTTTAGAAAGGGAGCCCGATACGGCTGCGGCCGCCGCCTTTGCTTGTTGTGCGTCCGTGCCCACGAGGGCGTCCTTCAGTTGGAGATACGCGTCGAGCATGGCGGCAAGCTACGACCTGAAGGTAGCCGGTACCGGTTCGGTGGTCTGAGATGTACCGGGCGCAGTATGCTGGTGCGCCGGTGCGGAAGTTCCACCCTTGGGACTCATCATGCTCGGTTTGCCCGCAAGCTGTGCAGCGGCGTCTATTGTGAAAGTGCCGTTGGTAACTACTTCCGTGCCCGGCTCCAGGCCTTGTTTTATTACATAGCCGTTGCTGATGGCTGGGCCCAGCGTTAACCTCCCTCAATTGGAAGCCCATGCCATGTTCGGTCTGTACTTTTACATACACCGATCGACC
>JAAURZ010000246.1 GCA_012031955.1 Bacteroidia bacterium | reverse complement strand
GTACGGATAAATTCAATAAGCCTGAGTACATTCAGCTTGGTCATCAGGTTTGTATATATGCCTACGCAATCTGGCCGCGTGTCCGCAATGTGTTGCTGCAGTTTGTCGAATGAGGAAAATGTGGTGTCGAATACATTGTTCTCAATGAGCTGTTCGTCAAGATAGGCGCTCAGGTAGAGCAGGCCCAGGGGCGGATAGGGGCGCATGACCTTCTGTTCCCTGACGTCGTCGTGGAGGAAGTAGGCGTGCGTAAGCAAGACCTTCATTTCAGTTGCAGGTCGATAAGGTAGTGGTCTGACAACCGGGCGAGTGCGCTCATGCCGGAGAGGCGCTTTTCCCAGGCATTCAGCGACAGCAACCAGCGCTTTCTTCGCGCAAAGAATTTTTCGAGGTAGGATGGAGGAAGCGAAAAGCCAATGGGCATAAGGTGGTTTACTTGAAAGTGCGCTTTGCCCCACTTCCTGATCTGGCGCGGGCTGTAGTACCATATTTTCAATTGGGCGTCGCCCAGGTCGGCCAATACCGGTTTGCTTGTAGCGCGGCGGAAAACCTGGCGCAACCGCATTTTGGAAAAGAAGTAGGCCGATTCCCACAGACAGACGCGCGGCATAACAACGGCAATGAACCTGCCGCCCGGCGCCAGGATGTCCGGAATTTTGTCGAACAGCTGTTTGAGCGACTCGGGGTTCACACAGTTCAACCCGCCGAAATTGGAGAACACAAGGTCGAATTTCTTGTTGAATACGGTGGCGTCGAAACTTTCAATGTCGAGGTATTGCGAGCTAATACGGTGTTGCATGGAGTATTGCTGCACCTTTTGTTGTGTTATGCGCAGCATCTCGGCCGACACGTCGGTGGCCACAATATTGAAACCGCGGTCGCTGAATAAGAGCGCGTCTTCGCCTGTTCCACAGTTGAGCTCGAGCATTTCGAGGCTTTCCAGTTCGGGGAGCACTTTCAACACATAGTTCCACACATGCTTGCGCTGCAATTGGCCGATCATGCTGCGTGAAAACAGCGCATCGTAAGAGGAGGCAATATGGTCAAAGGGCACTGCCATGAGAAAGTGAGTCAACGAATACCGGAAGGGTCGGTGTACGTGGAATCGTTGAGGGTTACTAATATATCAATGTTCATGCTTTTTTGGAAGATTAAGAAACCGACGCCTTCAGTTTTTCAATTTTTGCGCTGAGCCAAGGTATAAGGGAAATAGTAAGCAGCGGCCAAACCCGCGCGAATGTCCTTGTAGCTAAGACGCAGGGGGTTCGAAAAGAGTTTCTTCACCATCGCATAGCCCCTCTGTTTCCTGTAAACACCATGTACATAACGATGAAGAACGCGGTAATAGTCTGGCGGGAAGGTGCCCTGAAACATCATTGCCAGGTCGTCGGAATCGGTCCAGTTCTGTTTTTCGCGAAGTTGGCTACGCACTTTTTCGTAGAATTTAGTGCCCGGCAGGGGATAGGATACCGATATGCCCACCTCGTCGGGCAGCAGGTCTATGACCATTTCAATAGTTTTGTTGATGTCCGCTTGTGTTTCGCCCAGGTATCCAAACTGAAGAAAAAACCGACTTTCACGCCGCTTGCTTTCAACAACCGCGTCGCTTCATAAATCTGCGGCACCGTAGTGCCCTTGTCCATGGCATCCAATATTTTTTGCGATCCGGATTCGGCGCCTACCCAAATCGTTTCGATGCCTGCGCGTACCAAAGCATCTACCGTGTCGGACTCCAGCAACAAGTCGACGCGCGACTGTATCTTGAAGCGAAAATGTAGCGCTTCCTTGTTTACGACTTCACCGAATGCCTGCACCCAGCCCGGCTTCAAACCGAAAATGTCGTCACACATCCAAAATGATCGGGCTTGTATTTCTCCAGCAGCAGGCGTATCTCCGAGGCTACATGCGCAGGCGACCTTGAAGAATAACGGTTGCCATAGATGGGCTTGGCACACCAGTTACATTTGAAAGGGCAGCCGCGTGTAGTGGCTAGGTTGAGGGAAAAATAGCCGTGGTGCTTTTGCCATACGCGCCGGTAGCTTTCTATGTCCACCAAGTCCCATGCGGGCATGGGCAGGCTGTCGAGGTCGCGAAGCACGGGCCGGCCTGGCGTTACAATGGTTTCGCTGCCACGCCTGAATGCAATGCCCGCGACGGTTATCGGGTTCACCTCGTCGTCTAGTGCTTGCGCCAGGTCCTTCAATGTTTCCTCACCTTCGCCACGAATCACAAAGTGAGCGCCGCGGTCGAGGTACTTCTCATAATGGTCGGTGGAGTCAGAGCTGCATACGATCACGGTGCAGCCCTGCTGGTGTGCTGCTTCCGCCATGGTGAAGGCCGCCTCGCGCATCACGGTTGAGACACCATTTTTGAAAGATAATTAAAGGCGTCGTCGTATATGACCAGGTAGTGAGGGCGCACCTGTGCAAGTTTTGCGTGGATGGATGACGGTCCGTCGAGCAGGTTCGTGTCAAACAACTCCACCGTGTGACCTTGTTCGCGCATTACCGCAGCCGCCAGTATGGTGGCGAGCGGCGGATAAGGTTGCTTGAAGCGCCACTGCTTGGCGTCCATCTTGTAGAAATAGGAGTGCGTAAACAGAATCCTGCTCATGACCATTCGATTGAATGAAGCGTGGCAAATGACTGAACTTTTTCCTGGTACGCAGAAGTAACTTTCTGCTGGTAGTGGTTGGGATGATTCTTGGAAACATGCCGTGTGCTTCTGAAGGCCACCTCCATGTCATGTTTTGAATAGCTGGCGGTGTAGTGCCGGCGCCACCTTCTTTGCGTGAGTTTCATACAAAGCCGGTCGAGCCAGCCACCGCCCATCCATTCAATGAAGTTTTCAAGGCGCCGTTTCGCACCTGCGCGGGCAGGCGACTCCTCTTCAAGCTCGCGCCGCTTGAAGTTTGGAAAGAAGTGAAGCAGCCACGCGTTTGCTTCGACCAACTTGTGGTAGAGATGAGCGTTCCATAACGGCAGCAACGTGGCGAGCTCGGTGGCGGTAAAATATTCTTGTCGGCAATCTCGAGATGGTTGGCATCGACGAAGTAGTTCACACAAAAATGTTTGTGACTATTGCCAAGGAACACGCGCTTGTATAGAACCAGCAGCGTGCGCGCAATCCAGAGTCTGCCGGGCTGCGTCACAATAAAAAAATCGAGGTCGCTGGATGCCTCCATGTATCCCTTTGATAACGAGCCCGAGGCCATCACGGCTCTTACAAAAGGAAAGCGCGCTATCAGCCGTGCCTGCCGCTGTGCCACTGGCAGGCTGAGCGCTGCCAGTTGGTTACCCCTGAGGCGCCGCTCCACGTTGTCGTCGGTGTCGCTGATGGAATAGAATTCGCCGAAGCGGTGTATGAGACCTGCGTTAACGAGCGCTTCAACTTCATTGCGCAACGTTTCCTCGTCGAGGTGATTTGTGCGCAGAAATTTGAATATTTCCTGGTTGCGCAACGGATACTTGAAAATGTCGAAATACAACAGCGTGTGAATGGCATGCTGCTGAATAGGTGACACGTTGAGTATGGTAGCGTATGGCTTCACAATGATGTCAGAGTATGGTGGTGTATTGGTTGAGTGTGCGCCGGTTAAACAACTCGCGCTCGGTGTCGACCACCCAACCCCATTTATTAAAGTAGCGATATGCGCTTTGCATGTTGTAGAGCGTAAGCCAAAGATGTTTGTACGACCCTCGCGCGTGGTGATGATAAATAGTGACACCGGGATAGAAAACAGTCCGGTAGTGCTTATGAATTCGGCGTGTAAGGTCGGTATCTTCGGTGTACAGAAAGAAGCGCTCATCAAACAACCCCACCTTTCGCAGCGCTTCCGTGCGCAGCAGCATGAAACATCCCGAAAGAAACGGCACGTTGAGCACCCGGTCGTATCCAAATTGGTGGAGTTCGTATTGGAAGTTTTCGCTGTGGAGTTTCTTCTTGAGAAATGCCAGAAATCGCCGAAGGATCAGTGTTTTCGGCGTAGGCAGCAGCTTGCACAAAGGTTGCAGTTTGCCGTCGGGGTAAAGCACCTTGGGCATCACCTGTCCTACGTCGGGGTTTTGTTCCAGGTAGGCGGTCAGCTCAGGCATCACGAGGTTGTCAAAATATACATCGGGATTCAACACCAGGTGGTACGTGGAAGCGTCTATCACGCTGCGCAATATCTGGTTGTGCCCAGCGCCAAACCCGACGTTCTTGTTGTTAAAAAAATATTCAACTCTGTCATGCGTTGCCACCGCCCTCAACGCATCCGTAGGTGAATTATCGACCACAAAGAGTCTTGCATCCGTCGTGCCTTTCAGAAAACTGCGGATAGTAGCATCAAGTATAGCTGCTTCATTCTTGTACGCAACAATTGATGCGGTGAGTGTAGACATGGGTTTGATTGACGGCTCCGATAGGAAAGTACAAAAAAATCGACTGTGTTTAAACACACATCTAAATAATGTTTGAATTTCCCAAAAAACACCTGAATTTTAGCTCAATCGATTGTCACGTAATCCGCGACGTGGACCGTGAACTTTTACTGCAGCGTAAATTGAATAAGAAAAAACGAGTTGACGATGATCCGCACTTTCGACGATTACGAAAAAAGTTATTTGAACAGCGTACAAGACCCGGAGGCGTTTTGGTCGTCGGTGGCGGCAAACTTTAGCTGGCGCAAACCGTGGGACAAAGTGCTGGAGTGGGATTTTCATAAAGCTGAATTGAAATGGTTCTTAGGTGGGAAACTTAATATCACAGAAAACTGCATCGACCGGCATTTACCAAAACGGGCGAATCAAACGGCTATTATTTGGGAACCCAACAATCCGGAACACGAAAGCAAACGCATTACTTACCAGGAACTATATGATAATGTTTGCCAGGCTTCCAATATGCTGAAAGAAAAAGGCATTAAAAAAGGTGATCGTGTTTGTATTTATATGACCGATGGTCCTGGAAACAGCTTATGCCATGTTAGCCTGCGCGCGGATCGGGGCGG
>JAAURZ010000245.1 GCA_012031955.1 Bacteroidia bacterium | reverse complement strand
GGCAGGATTGTGAACGTGGTACTTTAGGTATACGCGCCGTTACTCGCCCACCACGTAGAAACGCTCCATGCCTTTACGATCTTGCAGCGTCACATACACGGCCTTGCCGTCGGGGCTGAACACGAGATTGCTGCAACGCTTGCCCGCGAGCGCACTTCCCTGAGCAAATCGCCGGCAGGCGAAATAACCGCCACCACGCCTTTCCCATAGCGCGTGGCAAACAGATTTCCGGCCTCGTCGCACTTCATACCATCGAAGCCGAAATCAGAAAAATTGATCAGCAGTCGCTTGTTTGAAAATATTCCCGGCCTCATCCACGTCGAATGCCCAAATATTCCGTTTGCACGCTTTCATTCACATACAGCGTGCGTTCGTCCGGGCTCAGGCAAATACCATTGGTAGTACCCATCGAGTCGGCGAGCAGCGTGGCAACTCCCGTCGTGTCGATGCGCCACAACTGGCCGGTGTTCTCGTTCCAGTTGGGGTCGGAAGCAAACACCTGTCCACGCGCGTTAATGCAAATATCATTGGGCTGATTGAACCGGTCGTCGTGCGCGTATACGCTCACTTCCTTCGTAGTCATGTTAACCTTCAACACATTGTGCCCGGTGAAGTCCGCGAGCAGCATATTGCCGTCGCCGTCAAATTGAATGCTGTTGGCGGTGCTTCCCTCGGGTAGTGTGACAAATCGTTGCACCTGCCCCGCGCTGTCCACCACGCCGATTGTTCCATCCTGTTCAAAGTTCACCACATAAAGTTTCCCATGCGCATCGAAAGACGGACCTTCAATGTTGTTGGTGAAGATATCCATAGCTGTAAAGTCTTCAGCTTGAAACAGCGGTCTTTCGCTGTGCTCCTGTCTGGCGCGGCTGCACGACAGCACCGCGGCAGAATAGGTCATCAAACAAATAAGGGTGAATCGCATAGTTTGAAATTTAAGAAACTAAACTATGGATTTTCCGCAGTCATGCCCGGCATTCTGTAAAAAAATCGCGTTCCTCTGTGTGCCTCCACACACATCAGATTGCGCGACTGAACTGCGTATTGTCGGATTGCATATTACGCAGGCGTGCGTCGAACACACGACAGATGTTTCGGATAAATATCCTGCCCTGCACGGTCACTTTGAGCGAGCCGGCTGTGAGGGTAATAATGCCCTCCGAATCCATTTCACATAACTCCTGATACATGCGATAGTCGATCACCCTGGCGAGCAATCCCGGCGAAAGTTCTCCCGATGTGGCAATATCCATAATGCATTGGCGCAGCAGCATATCCTGGTGCGTGAGCGTGTGTCCTTTGACGACGCAAGCTCGCCGCTTTCGATTTTTTGGATGTACGCCTCTACCTGTTTTTCATTCTGCGCGTAGCCGTATTTCGCATCACTGATGGCTGAAGTACCTAATCCGACGAGCAAGTCGGTGGCAGATGTGGTGTAACCCATAAAATTCCTGTGCAGCGTGTTCGTATGCGCCGCTTTGGCAAGCGCATCCGACGGCAGCGCGAAGTGGTCCATGCCGATATTTACATACCCGGCTTCCTCCAGAAGTATTTTGCCTGCCGATGTGCTCAAACGTCAGCTTTATGAAACAGGCAAGTCGGCATCCTCGTAGCCACGCTGGCCTGGTTTGAGCCACGGCACATGGGCGTAACTGTAAAAAGCCAAGCGATCAGGTTTTAGAGAAATGACCCGGCTCATGGTATTTGCCACCGTCTCGACTGTCTGATAGGGTAAGCCATACACGAGGTCGAAGCTGATCGAGTTGTAGCCAATGGCGCGGCTATCGGCCACGTACCCGCGCCACATTTTCAAAAGGCTGTATACGATTGATAGCCCGCTGCACTGACAGGTCGAGGTCCTGTACGCCGAAGCTCACACGCGTAAACCCAAGATCGAACAGCGTCGACAGGTGCGCAGGCGTTGTGTTGTTGGGATGTCCTTCGAAGCTGAATTCACGGTCGGCGTGCAGTTGCGCTTTTTTGAGCAACCCTGATACAAGGTAACGCAGGTTGTCGGGGTCAAAAAAGGTGGGCGTGCCGCCACCGAGGTGCAGCGCGCGGATAACCGGAGCGTGTCCAAATAGTTGCAAGTAGCGCTTCCACTCATCCAGCACGGCAAGCACATAAGGTTGTTCTACGGCATGGTTTCGGGTGATGCGTGTATTGCACGCGCAGTATGTGCACAGGCTTTCGCAATAGGGCAAATGAACGTATAAGCTGATACCCTTGCGGCGGTTCGACTCATGGTATGCACGCGTAATGTGCGTCCGCCAATCAGTCATGGAAAATTTTTCGGTATCCCAGCACGGCACGGTCGGGTAACTTGTGTACCGGGGCACGGGCACGTCGTATTTCCTGATGAGTTCCTCTCTGATATCAACCGCTTTCATTGGTCAAAAGTAGCGGTTCGCGGGCGGCGCCATACTGACTGCCATCAACGGCCACCCCTGATATATATCAGTATAAAAAAGAAAAGGCGCCCTTTGCGGGGGCGCCTCTCACCAATCAAATAAACCCTAATCTTTGATATTAGTAGCGAACGGTTTTGGCTACACCACAGCATCAGAGATCTCGAATGTAACAGGGCCGTTGGCATTTTTTACAGCATAAACCTGGGCGAAGTCGCCTGAGATTTCACGGGTTTCAGTGTGAAGCAGGTTGTTCTGGTTGTCGTAGATTTTCACACCGATCGTTTGCTTACCACTGCTGGCGACAGACACGAGGAATTTGCCTTCTTCTGACACCTTTGCTACGTGAATGCCTTTGGTGGTCTTCACAGGGTTGATGGTAATCTTTTCCGAGCGAACGCCAGATGCATCAGCAATCTCGATTGTGTAGTCGCCTGTAGGGAGACCTGAGAAGTTGATGGGAAGGATGAAACCTTCGGCAACGCGCGATTCTGCAAAGATCAACTGGCCGGCAGCGTTGAAGATGCTCAACTTTACTTTACCGGCAGTTTCAGCTTTATAGATCACTTTGAACACTTCAGAACCTTTTACTTGCACCACGGCCATACCCGTGTTAGAGGGAGCGTCTTTTCCAACCGCTGTGATGGCAACCATGGCGATCAGCAGCATTGAAGTAATGAGAGATTTGGTTTTCATAGACATGACTTTTTGTTTGTTTACACTACAAATGTAACGCGGCACAGTGGTGCGCGGCCGGCTGCTGTAAGGAAACCTGTTTATTTTTCTGAAATAACGTTTGCGTAAAATTTTCTTCCGCGAACACGTTGGCAGTGGCCTTCAAGTCTGCAAAAACAGCCCATTCTTATACTACATTTTTATACAACGTTTGCAGCAAACGTTTGGGGTCCATTGCAAGCGGGCAAGCGCCGTCGAGTGACCCGCCTGCCAATACCCAAATGCAAAAAAGTATCAGTTGCCACGGTGCGCCGTGGCACGAGGTGTGGCTTGATGCAATCGCTTTAACTACCGGCCATGCGAACTCGGCGCACGTCGAAGCAAATGGACGTCATTTGATTGGCGGTCCATCCGGGTCTGGACTCATTGTTTGGTTGGCTTCCATCTTGGGTTGTTTTCTGATCAAATCTTAACATCTACTAAAATGAAGTGGTCAGCTATTTTTTTCATCCTGCTGGCAGCCTGCTGCCGGTTGCTTCACGCTCAGCACAACAGCTACGCCGGGCCGTCGGAAGTTCCAGTGCATATTTCATGCAGCGGCACTGCCGGACTTTCCTCATCGGCGCGCAACGCGCTCGCTGATGCATATGCCCAATGGAGCGCCGCGCGCGTGCGAAATGATTCCAGAACACAGGCAGGTACCTACACGCTGCCGGTTGTGTTTCATATTGTAGCGAGCGATCCCGGCGCAACCACCGACGCCGATATTCTTGGCGCATTGCAATTGCTGAACGATGCGTTCGCGCATACCAACTCGTTCAACCGTGGCACCGGCGTGAACACAGGCATCCAGTTCTGCCTGGCTCAAACCGCTCCTGACGGCGGCATCACCGCCGGCATCGACCGGATCAAAAGTGACTACGGTGATTTCGATTATGATCTCGAGGACGAAAAATTAAAACGACAGTCGTACTGGGATCCGGACCGATACCTGAACATCTGGGTGGTGAACTCCATTCAGTCCGAACTGATAAGAACATACAGCGGTCGCCGTGGATGGACGCGAACTCCCCTCGGCGGTTACGCCACCATGCCGGTGAACACCACCAGCCAACTCGAAGGCGTGGTAGTGGGAGGCCTCGACGCCGCCACGCTCGCCCATGAGTGCGGCCACTACCTGGGCCTGCTCCATACTTTCGAAGGGATGAACTGCACTAACAACGACTGCACCCGCGACGGCGACCAGGTATGTGATACACCACCGGACGTCTCTATCGGCGACTCCCCATCATGTACCCGGCCCGACAATTCATGCGGCACTGATACGCTTTCGAATCGCAGCCGGGGATATTTCCCAAATGATGTGCCCGATATGATCTCGAATTTCATGGACTATGGAAATGACGCCTGCAAGAGTGATTTTACACAGGGCCAGGCAGACCGCATGTCTTCATGATCGACACCTACCGGCAAGCGCTTTATATCGGGAACTCGGTCAATAACAACCAGGTTTGCAACAAGCCTTGCGCCGATAACATTACGAACAGCTTCACCTACGACAACCAACATCCCACCACGACTTCATCTGTCAACTTTACCGGCAACGCCGTGGGTGCCGCCAATTTTGAATGGCATGTCGACGGCGTGGTTGTATCAACCTCGCTCAATATGAGCTTCACATTCGCGACGGAAGGTGTGCACATTGTAACGCTTCGATCCTTCAACACGCCCACCTGCTTCGCTTCCTACACGCTTCCTGTCAAGGTAGGCTGCGGCGTCGACGCAAGGTTTTATCCGGACAAGCGGTTTATAGCGTCGAAAGGTCCTGCAGGCAAATTCCTCGACGACGTCACCTTCACGAACCGCTCCTTTGGCGCGTCTGCCTATGAATGGACTATTGAGAATGATATTGGCATTCCGA
>JAAURZ010000244.1 GCA_012031955.1 Bacteroidia bacterium | reverse complement strand
ATAGATTGATAATATTCAGTCCTTCTGCCATAGTTCTCAAATCGCAACTCTGCGTAAAGAGCACGGCTCATCGCAATCTATGCGAGAGTCACAGCATCATGGACACAGAGGGAGAGGGCATGCAAGGCGTGTCTTGGAGGGACTATTGGAACGCCAAACTTAGCGTTGTGATTTTTGTGGCGTCTCTTGTCTCTGGCTGTTCCATCTTTGTGTTGAGCAATGCGTTGGCGGAGTTTAGCGCCATGCCATTCCAGTATATCCCCTATGTGACGCAGCCGCTGCCATGGAATCATTGTCGCCTGCCCGCCAATGCAGATTCGTGTTCAAAGCTGGGAGAGGCTAGCTTTGTCTACGCTATGTTTGGCTCATTGCAGTTTGTGCGACGTTAGCTGCAATGCTTGCTGGATTAATTTGCCTGGCTCGACTTCGCGGTTTGCTGCGACTTATCTTTTTGGGTTTGGCTGGGGCTATCTCCTTATTCGCCGCATTGCACCTCGGCAATGACAATCACCTCTATGACCGACTAGGAGCCAATACATTTTTGAACACACTGGGAAGCATCTGCTTGCACTTGCAGGACGGGCGCTGCGTTCAAATTCAGGAGGTTCCTATTATCCGCGGCCCTGTTGATTCGCTGAAGGGGTGGCTTGATAAGACCTTGAATATCACCAACGTTACCTTTCCGATCTCGTTTGATTTCGACCACCAGTACTATGTTGCCACCAGGCCGCTGCCGGAGCATGTGCGTCTTAACGTAACCGGCGTCGGCTGGAACCTCTTTCGCAGAAGTGCAGGCCTGAAAGTACCGCCCCTGGTGGTGCCGCTCGAAAAACCGTCCGATGTCAAGAAGATAGTAGGCACCACGTTGCCCGCTTTTTTTTCCAACCAGCTCGAAGACATACAAATCAACTTCGTGCTTACAGACACCGTGTACCTCGACATCGAAGCCCGTGCCGGCCGGTGGATCACACTCTCACTGGATTCCGTAGGCAGGTATCTCCAGGCGAACCATGAAGTTACCAGCAAGATCACCATCTCGCCCGACTCCATCTTTATCGACGGCCCCATTTCACAGGTATCGAAATTGAAGGAGCCGTACAATGTGAGACTCAACGCCGACCGCATCACCGAAGACTTTACAGAAGAAGTTGAGGTGCAGATTCCAAACGGCGACCTGATACAGCGCAGACCACCTGTTGTATTCGTCGCATTCAGTGTGGAGCGAATGGTACAAGTCGAAGACTCAGTGAAACTGGAGGTCGTCAACTTTCCGGCAAGCGCGAGCCCGTCACTAGGCACCGAACACATAAGGTGCATATTCAAAATACGACAAAGCATGCAGCAGTCATTCACAACCGATTCTGTTACGGCCGTGATTGATCTGAAAAACTTCAAACGAGGTCAAGCCAAATTCCGTCCTGTTCTGTTGGGCTTGCCGCTGCACACCGAGGTGGTTTATCTCGATTCTGTTTCAGTAAAATTCTGATGCAAAAAACCTTGCAAATAGGGCTTACCGGAGGCATTGGCTCGGGCAAGAGTCTGGTGTCAAAAATATTCGCCTGCCTGGGTGCGCCCGTTTATGATGCAGACAGCCGGGCGAAATACTTAATGACCACCGATGGAATATTAATGTCTGGAATCAAGAAAGAATTCGGAGAATTGTCGTTCAGTTCAGAAGGAGTATTGAACAGAGCGCACATCAGCGAGGTTGTTTTTAAGGACGCAGCCAAACTGCAAACGCTCAACAGCCTGGTTCATCCACGCGTTGCCGAAGATTACAGACAATGGGTAGAATCGCACGACGCCAAGCCGTATGTGATAAAGGAAGCCGCGCTGCTTTTTGAAGCCAAATCCTATCGGGAACTTGACAAAATCATTGTGGTGGATGCACCCGAGTCCTTACGAATTCGTCGTGTAACAAAACGCGACGGCCGGTCGGAGCAACAAGTCAGGGACATCATCAGCAAACAACTACCCGATGCCTTGAAATTGCAACAGGCTGATTTTATTGTAAAGAACGACGAGTCAGTGTTGGTTATCCCCCAGGTGTTGGCATTGCACAAGAAGTTTTGTGGTGAATAAGATCCTCGTACGTAGATCATAGAAATGAAGAAGAAGATACTTACCGGTATTGTCATAGTGTTGATTGTGGCCCTGCTCGCACTCCCTAAGCTCAACATCTTCGGAAGTAAAGACAATGGAACAAGCGCGCAGCAAGAAACACCCAGGCTTCCTGTGGAAGTGATGGTGGTGAAACCCGGCAGACTCGACAATAAACTGGTTGTTACCGGTTCGGTGCTCCCCAACGAATCCCTTGAGCTCAAGCCTGAAGAGTCAGGAAAAATTACCGGCATCTTTTTCAAGGAAGGCACGCGCGTGGGCGAGGGCGACTTGCTGCTGCAGATCAATGACAAAGAGATAAAGGCGCAGATCGAGAAGCAGCGCGAAAATCAAAAACTCTTCGAGTCAATCGAGCGTCGCCAGAAAGCGCTGCTCGATAAAGAAGCCATCAGCCAGGAAGAATACGACAACGCGCTGAACAGACTTAACACCACCATTTCCGACATCCGCTTGTTGGAAGCGCAATACGAAAAAACAAGACTGACGGCGCCCTTCGGCGGTATGATCGGTTTACGATATGTAAGCGAGGGCGCCTACGTAACACCCACAACCGTAGTAGCCACATTATACAACATAAGCCAGGCGAAGATAGAATTTGCAGTGCCAGGTCGTTACAGCACACAAGTGAAAGCCGGCAAGCGTATTCTCTTTACTGTGGAGTCGGATACCATTCAATATACCGGCGAAGTGTATGCCGTCGAACCGCGCATCGATCCCGATACACGCACACTCAAGATTCGCGCGCTTGCCGGCAACGCGAAAGGCGATTTGTTGCCGGGCCAGTTTGTGAAAGTAACGCTGATACTGAACACCAACAACAACGCCATACTGGTGCCCACCCAGGCAGTGGTGCCCGAGCAGGGCGGCCAGAAGGTGTACATCATGAAGAACGGCAGAGCCGAGGAAGTGCGCGTGCAAACGGGCCTTCGTACCGAAACTGATCTTGAGATCGTGTCCGGACTCAATACAAATGATTCACTGATCACCACCGGGCTGCTGCAACTGCGCCCCGGCATGGAAGTACAGGTAAGCAACATAATGAAGTAGCGATCCAGGTCGCGGCGCGACCTGATTCTATAAATATTAAAACTATGGCAAGTCTATCCAACATAAGCATCAACAGGCCCGTGCTGGCCATGGTGTTTTCGCTCGTCATATTGCTCTTCGGTTTTATCGGCTTCTCTTTTCTCGGCGTGCGCGAATTCCCAAGCGTAGACCCGCCCATCATCAGTGTGAACACCTCGTACGTGGGTGCTAACTCCGACGTAATCGAATCACAGATCACCGAACCGCTGGAGGATGCCATCAACGGCATATCGGGCATTCGCTCAATCACATCTGCCAGTCGCGAAGGCCGCAGCAACATCACCGTTGAGTTTGAACTTGGCGTAGACCTGGAGGCCGCCGCCAACGACGTGCGCGACAAAGTAGCCGGTGCCCTCAACGACCTGCCGCCGGATGTAGAACCACCTGTGGTTTCGAAAGCTGACGCCGACTCGAGCCCGATCTTGTTCTTCTCCATCAAAAGTTCCAAGCGCGACCTGCTTGACCTGTCGCGCCTGGCGGAAATACATTTTAAAGAACGACTGCAAACAATTCCGGGAGTGAGCTCCGCAGTGATCTGGGGCGAACGCCGTTACTCAATGCGACTGTGGATGGACCCCATCAGGCTTGCCGCGCTAAAGCTGGCGCCCACCGACGTGCTGCAGGCCATTAACCGCGAAAACGTGGAGCTGCCATCAGGCCGCGTGGAGGGTCAGAACACCGAACTTACCGTGCGCACCGTGGGCCTGCTGCGCACAGAAGAAGAATTCAACAACCTCATCATTAAAGAGGAGAACGGCAACGTGGTTCGCTTCCGCGACATCGGACATGCCGAACTCGGACCCGAAAACGACCGCACCCTGCTGCGACGCGACGGCGTGCCCAGCGTGGCACTGGCCATCATTGCCCAGCCCGGCGCCAACAACATCGACATCGCCGACCGCACCTACGCGAAGCTTGAGCAGATACGGAAAGACTTGCCGCCGATGTGGAAGTATTGCTGAGCTACGACTCCACCAAATACATTCGCTCTTCGATTGAGGAGGTGGAAGAAACAATCTTCATCGCGTTCTGCCTTGTGCTCTCCATCATCTTCCTCTTCCTGCGCGACTGGCGTACCACCGTTATTCCGGTGGCCACTATTCCGATCTCCCTTGTCGGTTCATTCTTCGTGATGTACCTGCTCGGCTTCACCATCAACGTGCTTACACTCCTCGGCATCGTGCTAGCGATCGGCCTTGTGGTGGATGATGCTATTGTGGTGCTGGAAAATATTTACGTGAAAATCGAAGACGGCGAAGATCCGAAGGAAGCAGCACGAAAAGGATCGACCGAAATATATTTCGCTGTTATCTCTACCACTATCGCGGTAGTGGCAGTGTTTCTGCCGGTGATATTCCTGCAGGGGCTTACGGGCAGATTGTTCCGTGAGTTTGGTCTTGTGCTGGCAAGCTCTGTTGCCATCTCGGCATTTGTGTCGCTTACGCTCACGCCCATGATGAGTTCGCGCATTCTGAAAAAACGGCAACAGCACGGATGGCTCTATCGAAAAACGGAGCCGTTCTTCAATGCCCTTTCAAGCGGCTATGCCAACGCGCTTACCAATTTCATGAAAATACGCTGGCTGGCGTTCGTCATATTGATCGCATCGGGTGGCCTTATCTATTTGTTTGCTTTGCTCATTCCGTCCGAACTGTCGCCGATGGAAGATCGCGGCGAGTTCAGGTTGCAGATGCAAGCCCCTGAAGGCGCCACTTACGATTACATGGATTATTATGTGAGTGCCGTTACCGACTCGATCAATACCTCGTGGATACCTGAGAAGCTCGGCACCATCAGC
>JAAURZ010000243.1 GCA_012031955.1 Bacteroidia bacterium | reverse complement strand
CACAGGCGACAAAAAAGGAGCTAAAGAACAGTTCGAGAAAGTAAAGGAATTAGATAACGATCCTGCCGTGCTCGCTACAGTAGAGTCGTATTTAAAGGATTTAAAATAATTTATTCAACAAGACACCCACTCGTGGGTAAAAAAACCAAAGCATTATGCCTAGCGGTAAGAAAAGAAAGAAGCACAAAATGGCAACTCACAAGCGTAAGAAGCGTCTCAGAAAAAACAGACACAAGAAGAAGTAATCCTTCTGGCAGGTACGCCTGCATGCTAAACGACTTTACACACTAACCATTTTGCGTTTTGAGCAACGAACTTATAATAAGTGCGACTCAGGACGGATGTCGTATAGCCCTTCTAAAAGATAAAACGCTTGTAGAATTCCATCAGGAAGAAGAAGGCAGTCAGTTTTCGGTCGGTGACATTTACCTGGGCTCTGTGAAGAAAGTAGTCCAGGGGCTCAATGCAGCCTTCATCGATGTCGGTTACGATAAAGACGCCTTCCTGCACTACCTGGATCTAGGCCCTCAGTTCAGTTCTCTCCAAAAGTTTACGAAACTGGTAAGGGCCAACCGATTTAATGGAACGAAGCTCGACAAGTTCAATCTGGAGAATGACATTGACAAGCATGGGAAAATAGCCCAGCAGCTTACCAAGGGTCAACTGGTTCCAGTGCAGATTGTTAAAGAGCCAATTTCTACGAAGGGCCCCCGACTCTCCTGTGAGCTATCCCTGGCCGGACGATACCTGGTCTTGGTTCCTTTTTCCAAGACGGTAAGCGTCTCCAAAAAAATCACCAGCAGCGACGAACGCAAGCGTCTGCTGCGCCTGATCCAATCTATCAAAGCCGAAAACTTTGGCGTCATCATACGCACCGTAGCCGAGAGCAAGGAAGTGGCCGAACTGGACCGCGACCTGCGCAACCTGATGAAGACTTGGGAAGAAGGCATGGTCCGGCTGCCAAAAGCCGCCCCGCGCGACAAGATCATCGGCGAGCTCAACAAAACGTCGTCGCTCTTACGAGACCTCCTCAACGAATCGTTCGACAATGTTCACGTCGATGATAAAAAGATACTGGAGGAAGTGAAGACGTACGTCCGCACCATCGCCCCCGATAAGGAGAAGATCGTGAAGATGTACACCGGCAAGGCAAAAATATTCGAGCACTACGGTATCGAGAAGCAGATAAAGTCGGCTTTCGGTCAAACAGTAAGCTTGAAGGGTGGCGGCTATCTGATCATTGAACATACCGAAGCACTGCACGTGATCGACGTGAACAGCGGCAACAAATCAAACCGTGAAGACAACCAGGAGACGACAGCTGTTTCGGTAAACCAGGAAGCTGCGCGCGAAATTGCACGCCAGCTTCGCCTGCGCGACATGGGCGGTATTATCGTGGTCGATTTATCGACATGCGAACCCCGAGAACAAGAAGCTTGTCTACAAACCATGCGCGACGAGATGGCCGACGACAAAGCCAAGCACACCGTGCTGCCGCTGTCGAAGTTCGGCCTTATGCAAATCACGCGCGAGCGCGTGCGCCCGCAGATGAACATTGCTACCAAGGAAGTGTGCCCCACGTGCAATGGTACCGGAAAAATTACCGCGTCGATTCTTGTCTCTGATCTTATCGAGAAAAGCATCGATCACCTGCTGGTGAAACAAAACGAGAAGAACCTGGTGCTCGCCGTGCATCCCTACCTGCATGCATATTTTACAGCAGGCATTGTATCGCAGCGTGTAAAATGGTATTTCAAATACAAGCGCTGGGTCAATATCCTTAAAGACACATCACTCGGCATTACCGAATTCAAGTTTGTAAACAAAGAGGGAGAAGAGATACAGTTGACGTAGTCCGTCATAGTACAAATAAAAAAGATCTCGTGTTTTGCCGAGACCTTTTTTTATTGCATCTCCTCCTGATCATTTGTCGCGCCGCGGGTAGTTATAATAATCTTGTGTTGGGTGTACAGCACTATTACTTCACGGCCGAGGTAAAGCCACTATCGTGTAGCCATTTTCCACAGAGACGAATTTCCGGAAGTACTATCGCCTTATATGAGCGCTGAAAATATTTGCGGTAAACTTTCAGGTGCCGAGTCTGCGCTTTTTTTTCTTTGGTGCTGTTCACTAACAAATTACTTAGTTTAAAAGTATTCAAAATATGCTATATACACCAAACATGGGAGTTATAAATATTTAATTGAATACTTTTAGACTAAAAATCGAAGCTTTCCTCTTTTGGGGTTCTGCTTATTTTGCCAAAAGTTCAGCCTGCAAGGCCACTATAATGAAGAAAAAGGCAAACAACAGGATCAAAGTTGTTCTCGCTGAAAAGGGCAGAACCAATAATTGGCTAGCGGCAACATTGGGCATGAACCGGACTACGGTTTCTAAATGGTGCACCAATCAAATGCAGCCAACGATGGAAACGCTTTTTGAAATTGCCGAGGCCCTGGATGTTGATGTCCGTGAACTGCTTGTCTCCAACAAGGCGAAGTAATTCCAGGGCGTTTAGTTGTTCTTCTTCTTCAGCAAATTCTGAATTTTCTTCTTCGCTTCTTCTTCCACTTTCTTCTTCACGTCTTCCGCAGCGGCAGCCTTTGTCGAGTCGGTTTTGGTCGTGTCTTTCTTGCTACCACCGAGCAAGCTTTCTACTACCTTTTCTGCTTCGGTACCTTTCACAGCCTGCTGCACAGCCTTTGTGCCCTCTTCCTTAGCCGCCGCAGTTACCGCTTGTTTCACCTGCGCTTTTTGCTCGTCCATCACAAGGCGCGGTGCCGGGCTGTCGTAGCTGCCGCCCAGGCCGATTACCAATGGTACGGTGGAATTCGGATCTTTGGAGCCGCCGCTATACTGCGCCAGGAAACTGTTGAACTCCTGCCCGAGTTTGCCTGCAGGTACATCCATCTTGAGCGAGTAGTCAAGGGAGCCGTCAAGCCCCGTGCTGCCTGCGATATTGGTTTTGTAGTTGCCAAACTTTACATCGAATGGTTTTACGCTCAGCCTGCCGTCTTTAATGGATGCCGACATCACAACGTCTTTCAATGTCACCATGTTGCTATCGTCGAGTTTCGTAAGTGAAGTAATGCCCGATACAAGTTTGGACTCGGTGAGCGCCGCCTGGGCAATTTTTATAAGGCCGCCCGCATTTACCGTACCCATGTTTGGTGTCATGTCCTGCTTCAACTCGCCGGAGAGTTTGAAGTCGGTCGAGAAGTCGCCGTTGACAAGGCCGGCGATCGGGGCATAGGTTTGAACAAGCGAAAAGGAACTGGCTGCCTGCTTGATCGAGAGCTTCTCGATTTTGAGAGCCATGTCGTATTTTGGATGATTGATGTCTTTGGTATTGTATGCACCGTTGAGTGTGAATGCGCCACCCAGCATATTGAAGTGAAGCCCGTTGAGATTGGCTATGCCGTCTTTCACCACGATATCGCCTGTGGCGTTGGTGATGGTGTAGTCCATCATTCTGGCGGTTTTGATCGTCGACTTGAGTACGAAGTCGATGTTGTCGGGCACCGGTATCACGCCGTACGACTCCTCCGACTGGGTGTCATCGGCTGCCTCGGCGTCGGTCATAAATTCGTTGAGGTCAAGCAGGGTCGAGCGGAAGTTTACGTTGCCCTGCACGGTTTCATTTTTTCCAAGCGCGTAGCCGAGGTAGTTGAACACTGCACCGTCGACGGCGAAATCGCTGCGACCAATTGTGCCGTCGCATTTTTGCAAATTGATTTTCTTGGGATCAAAGCTCATCGTCGCGTCGCTGATCGTGACGGCCGGCAAATCGGCTGTGGTGTACTTGAAGTTTTTCAACGATGTCGTACCGCTGGTAGGGAGCTTGTCGTACCGTTCAGCTTCCAGGTCGCTGTATTGTCCCCTGGTATGAATGTCGGCCTTCACGATGCCGGCCAGCGTCATGCCTTCCACAGGAAATACCTTGGTGATCTTCTCCAAATCTACGCCGCCGGTTGCGTTCACATCCCAGTTGTAGTTCTCAAGGTTCTGCAACACCATGCTGGCCGTGAACGGCTCTTTGTCCATGGTCATGGAGAATTCGCTTACCGAAATTACGGTTTCAGCCATCTTGCCCGAAGGGCTTTTCACAGTTGACTGTAATTTGATGTTCTCGAGTGGCATTCGCATGTCTGCGACCACGTCTCACAACACAAACTCGCAACCGAGCTTTCATCGCTGTGTGCGTGTCAAGGGGCGCACATTTCAAATTTTCATTCGTTCGCCGCAAGCGACGCTGAAGTGTTCTTGGAGAGCCCTCATAGAAGGAACACTCCTGAGCATGCCCTGCGGCAGCTGCTTTGCGGGGCGTGGCAGCCAAAACGTCAAAGCAGCCCGAAGGCTTACGTAGGCGGTACGCACCCGCCATCGCAACATCTGTTTCAGTCATTGCAACGTGTGTGGGACCAGACAGCATGCCAGCACCAGCAGCGGTTGGCCCATCACTGAGAATTTCATTGGCTGCAAACTGAGCAGCAGCGAGTTCATTCTCAGTGAGACACTCATTAATCAGAGTGTCCACAGCGTCAGCAGCTGGTGCACTGGTGACCGCAGGGCCACCTTCAACAGGCAACTGCCCAGTAACACAGGCCAGTACATCCAGCGAAACTGTCCTACCCGAATCTGGGGCACTAATTGGAAGATTGTTATTCACAGCCGCTACTGCCTCTTTCATGATCGAGGCGTGGGAGCGAGAGGGTTCAACAGGCGCGCTGCCCGCAGGTTCATCCCGAGAAATCTCGGCCTGCTGCTTGGCAGTGGTACGCTTGAAACGATTCACTGGTCGAGTGGAACCGTTCGTGGAACCGCTGGCAATCGCGCCAGCTGAACCCGGAGCACAAGACAGAGTCATCTGCGATACCAAATGTGAGACTACAACAGGATGCAAAGTGTAAAACAGAATGCAGTCTGTGAAATGGAAGCTCACTGGTCAGTTACCGTTCAGCAGGTGAGCCAGTCCTTTATATAGAGACCGTAGTCAAGGACTGAATG
>JAAURZ010000242.1 GCA_012031955.1 Bacteroidia bacterium | reverse complement strand
TTTGACAAATTCACCATACCGCGGCGGATCTGGTCTTTTTCAATACCACGGAGAAGCAGACCTACGTTATCGCCGGCTTCACCTCTGTCGAGGATTTTGCGGAACATTTCCACACCTGTGATGGTGGACGAAAGGTCTTCGGCACCCATACCAAGGATTTGAACCGGATCGCCGGTTTTGATAACACCGCGTTCGATACGACCGGTAGCTACGGTACCGCGGCCAGTGATTGAGAACACGTCTTCCACAGGCATGAGGAAGTCTTTGTCGATCAAACGAATGGGGAGCGGAATGTACTCATCCACGGCCTTCATCAGTTCTTCAACTTTTTCAACCCACTTAGCTTCGCCGTTGAGCGCGCCAAGGGCAGAACCGCGGATAACCGGAATGTCATCGCCGGGGAAATCGTAAGACGAAAGGAGTTCGCGTACTTCCATTTCCACGAGGTCGAGCAATTCGGGATCGTCCACCAGGTCGACTTTGTTCATGAAAACTACCAGTGCAGGAACACCTACCTGACGGGCGAGCAGAATGTGCTCACGAGTTTGAGGCATCGGACCGTCAGTTGCAGCTACCACGAGGATAGCACCGTCCATCTGAGCAGCACCGGTAACCATGTTTTTCACATAGTCGGCGTGACCAGGACAGTCAACGTGTGCGTAGTGACGATTCACAGTTTGGTATTCTACGTGCGAGGTATTGATGGTGATACCTCTTTCTTTTTCTTCCGGAGCGTTGTCGATAGAAGAGAAGTCTCTTTCGGAAGCGAGTCCTTTAGAAGCAAGTACCTTAGTAATCGCAGCCGTAAGTGTAGTCTTACCGTGGTCGACGTGACCAATAGTACCTACGTTTACGTGTGGTTTCGAACGGTCAAATGTTTCTTTTGCCATATTTGAAAATCCCTGTTAAAGTTTAAAGTGTATAAGTTTTAATTAAGTTTTTTAGTCTCAACCTCCTCCATTTGAGAAGTACACCCTAAACATTGTAAGCCTGTCGAATCAGGGTAATTGCCTGTATGCCCACAGGCCGGGTGAAATAGTCTGCCGCCTTTTGGTGTTCGCTACGCACCGGCCTGCACACAGGATTTCATACGTCATATTTTCTAACCGAGGCCGCCTGCCTCTTTTGTGCCACCCGTGCCACGTGGCCACGGAACCGGACTTTGAGTCGTTGAACGCGTCCCGAAATTAATCGGGATGAACTGTCGACCAATCTGAGCCGTTGAACAGGATTGAACTGTCGACCTCTTCCTTACCAAGGAAGTGCTCTACCACTGAGCTACAACGGCTTGTTCCAGGCCGCCGGCATACAGTCGGCGCTGTTATCTTGCGAGCGGGAGACGAGGTTCGAACCCGCGACCTGCAGCTTGGAAGGCTGCCGCTCTACCAACTGAGCTACTCCCGCATTTCACTGGTTTATTTGACAGATTTCATTGATTTGTTTGATTTAAGGAACAAATCAATGGTCGCCAAAAGGCCAATGCCTGTGGGGAGAGCAGGATCGAACCTGCGAAGACTTACGTCAACAGATTTACAGTCTGTCCTCGTTGGCCGCTTGAGTATCTCCCCTTTCATTAAAATGGAGTGCAAAATTATACGGTTTTCCGCTTTTTCAAAACTCTGATAAATATTTTCGGCGCGACCGTCAGAGCACTTTGATGTCGCGGACGACGGAGTCGCCAAATTCCTTCTTAAATACCTCCAAAATCGCGGCCCGGTGCAGTATGAAGTCTTGCTTCATGGCCGGCGAGTCGAAAAGCACGAATAGCTCGCCATTTCTGATAAACACTTTTTTCGTTCTTCGTGCGATGGGTTTGCCCACCAGACGCTCCCAGGCTTCGACCACGCGCGCTTCATCGAATTTATTCGACAGCCTGTAGGAATTGAGCAGTTCGCGGATAGCCTCGCCGACGGTTTTGAATTCCTCCTTTTTTCCTGACTTGCTCATTTAGTTCTTGGTTCGAATGGTACCCTGATATACCTCAAATACAGAGGCCTCGAGGTGCACCTGCCGCAAAAGGCCCTGGGTACGGTCGGGACGGGCATCTGTGATAAACAACTGACCAAAGTCTGTGCGGATAAGTTCCAGCAACTGGCCGATCCGGTAGTCGTCGAGTTTGTCAAATATATCGTCCAGTAGCAGGATGGGGTCGAAGCCCTTGTGTATTTTCAGGAGCTCCCACTGCGCCAGTTTCATGGCGATTACGAATGATTTTTGCTGGCCTTGCGACCCC
This sequence comes from Bacteroidia bacterium, assembly GCA_012031955.1. The sequence continues at coordinate 2,780 of JAAURZ010000242.1, read as the reverse complement.
ATTTTTTTGAGGTCACCCTCGCCAAGAATAAACTTGAAGTCGTCGCGATGTATGCCAAAAGCGGTGCGTTGCAACGCCAGATCTTTCATGCGATTGCGCTTGAGCCCCTCATCAAAGTCCACATCGGCAAGGGCCGAAACGTATTCGAGGCCGGCTGCTTCTTCGTGGCTCACCAAAAAGTCGTAGTAGCGTGTAAACACAGGGGTAAACTCCTGCACAAAGCGCTGCCGCAATTGGTATATGGATTTGCCGAGCGGAACCAGCACCTGGTCGTAGGCCTCGATGGCGCCTACATCCAGCGGCTTGTGCTGGAACAATCGTAGCAAACCATTCCGTTGTTTTAGCGCGTGATTATATTTCATGAGCGCCTCCAGGTACTGGTGGTCAATTTGCGAGATGAGGGCGTCGAAGAACTTGCGCCGCTGCTCGCCTCCCTCCTTCACCAAGTCTACGTCGTCCGGGGCAACAAGTGTGGCCGGGTACTTGCCTATATGGTCGCTTAGGCGTGGGTAGTCGCGATCGTCTTCCCTGAAAATCTTCTTGGTGCCCGTATGCACACCACAACTGAGCGTGTGCGTGGCTCCGGCCATCTGGTATGTACCCCGAAGGTGGAAGCCAGCCTGCCCCTCTTTAATGTAATAGCTGTCGGTTGCGACAACGGCGCCCTTGGTAAATGACAGGTAATAGACGGCCTCGAGCAAGTTGGTTTTTCCGCTGCCGTTTTTACCCACAAGCACATTGATTTTGGAAGGGAAATCCACTTCTGCCCGCTCATAATTCTTAAAATTCCCTAACTGAAGTTTCTGTAAATGCATGGCAATCGAAATCGCGTGCGAACGGCCTGTCTCAATTAATAAAGCAATTGGTTTGGCTAGTGAACGTTCGGGTCTTATTTTCGCAGTTCGGATCAAAAATAGGGATATGCCAACGACAACCAAAGCGAAGGGAAAAGCGCCGGCTGCGAAAAAAGCCGATGCCGGAAAGGAAGGGTTCTCCAAAGAGACGTACCTGTTCTGGTATGAGACCATGCAGCTAATGCGCAAATTTGAGGAAAAGGCCGGCCAGTTATATGGTCAGCAGAAGATACGTGGGTTTTGCCACCTTTATATAGGACAAGAAGCTTGTGTGGCAGGCGCAGTGACGGCGCTTACCAAAGACGACAAATGGATAACGGCTTATCGCGATCACGCCCATCCGCTGGCACTCGGTTCCGACCCGAAGGCGGTGATGGCTGAGTTGTTTGCCAAAGAAACCGGAATATCAAAGGGCAAGGGAGGCTCCATGCATATTTTCGACAAGGGCCATAATTTCTTTGGCGGCCATGGCATTGTAGGGGGACAGATTCCACTTGGTGCGGGCATTGCGTTTGCCGAGAAGTTGAATAAAACCAACAACCTGTGTATGTGCTATATGGGCGACGGCGCCGTGCGGCAAGGTGCCTTTCACGAAGCTCTTAACCTGGCCATGCTCTGGAAACTACCGGTGATCTTCGTGATTGAAAACAATGGGTATGCCATGGGTACTTCTGTAAAACGCACATCGAACGTGACTGACCTTTACACATTAGGTGAGTCGTACGACATGCCCTCTGAACCGGTGGACGCGATGAGTCCGGAAGCAGTACACAACGCGGTGGCCGTGGCGGCCAAACGTGCGCGCTCCGGCGAAGGCCCCACGCTGCTGGAATTCCGCACCTATCGATACAAAGGTCACTCCATGTCGGACCCTGCCAAGTACCGCTCGAAAGAGGAGGTGGAAGAATACAAAATGCGCGACCCCATCGAGGTGGTGAGGCGCACTATTCTGACCAAAAAGTTTGCTACCGAAAAGCAACTCGTGGAGATCGATCAAAAAATTATAGAGCGGGTGGACGAAAGTGTGAAGTTTGCCGAGGAGTCCAACTTCCCCGACCCGTCCGAGGCCTATAAGGATGTATACATGCAGGCCGATTATCCCTTCATCGTAGAGTAACAACCGTGTTTTGTTAAGTATATTGTAATTTGTAGTTTTGCGCCCCCGACCTTCGGGGGCAATTTTTATTATCATGGCTAAGAAAGAAGATAAGAAAGCAGACATTCTTGAAAATCCTGAAGTCATTGCTGAAAAACTGGAAGGCGCAGAGAACTGGATTGAAAGGCATCCCGGAGTTGTGATTGGTTTTGCCAGCGTGCTGCTGTTGGCGGTGGCCGGCTATTTTGGCTGGAACTATTATAACGATGGTCAAAATGCGGAAGCACAAAATGAAATGTTCCAGGCCATTTACTATTTCGAGGCCGACAGCCTGAACCAGGCGCTAAACGGTGATGGTAACAACCTGGGTTTTCTCGACATCATTGACGATTATGGCTTTACCGATGCCGGCAATCTGGCCAATTTCTACGCCGGCGCTTGCTATCTGAAGAAGGGTCAGTATGAGGCGGCCATTCTCCACCTCGAAGATTTCCAGGCGAGCGACCTGCTGGTACAGGCTCGTGCATACAGCCTGATCGGCGATGCCCACATGGAACAAGGGCACTTCGACGATGCCGCTTCCTTCTACTCCAAGGCCGCCGGCTATGAACCTAACAAGGAGTTTACGCCTACGTACCTGATGAAGGCCGCGCTTGCGTTCGAAAAAGCTGGCAATAGCGACAAGGCCAAGGAGGCGTATCAGACGGTGATCGACAAGTTATTGGGATTCGGCCGAAGCGCCAAAACGCGCAAAAATTCAAGGCGAAGCTGGAAGCCCAATCATAAAGAATCTTAACTTTAAGTTTGAGGGATGGTTTTCATCCCTTTTT
>JAAURZ010000241.1 GCA_012031955.1 Bacteroidia bacterium | reverse complement strand
GGCAGCATACGCGGCTACCTTTCGGGCTCGGGTTCGCTAAGCCTTGAGAAACCAGGCGAGAGCAGGAGCGGCGGCGTGTTCATGCTGTCGCCCGGCACCGTGGAAAAAATAAACGGGCACCACCATGGACAAACTGAATGCGGCCACTGGCGAAAAGGCGAAGAAAGACGCACTCAAGAAAATCAAGACCACAACCGTTACTTACAAGGTGGCCATGGAGGTGAAAACAGTGGAGACCGAAAATGTACTTGGTTTCCTGGAGGGGTACCGACAAGAAAGATGAAATCATCGTGGTGACGGCACACTACGACCACATAGGCAAGCGCGCTTCCGGCTCCGGCGACCTGATCAACAACGGTGCAGACGACGACGGATCCGGCACGACCACCGTGATGGAACTAGCCAAGATTTTTGCCAAGGCCAAGAAAGACGGACATGGCCCCCGGCGCAGCATGCTCTTTATGACTGTGACCGGCGAAGAGAAGGGGCTTCTTGGTTCTGACTACTACACCCAGCACCCGGTGTTTCCCCTCGACAAAACGGTAGTCGACCTTAACATCGATATGATTGGACGCCGCGACCCGCAGCATAAAGACAGCGCTCCGTACGTGTATGTGATAGGTTCCGATAAGTTGTCGACCGAACTGCACAAGTTGAGTGAGCGTGTAAACAATACATACACCAAACTCATATTCGACTACACGTACAACGACCCGTCGCATCCCGATCGCCTGTACTACCGCTCCGACCACTGGAACTTTGCAAAAAACAACGTGCCTATCATATTCTACTTCGATGGTATCCACGAAGACTACCATCGCCCCAGCGACGAAGTAGAAAAGATAGAATTCGACCTGATGGCCAAACGTGCACAGTGCGTTTTCTACACCGCCTGGGAAATCGCCAACCGCGACGAGCGCTTGGTAGCGGATGTGAAGTGATGTGATGAAATTATTCTGAATAAAAAAAGACCGGTTGACGCCGGTCTTTTTTTTATGCGTGATTCTCAATCAATCGGCACGTTCACATGCCTTTCGGCGTGATACGACGAGCGCACCAGTGGTCCCGACTCCACGTAGCGCAGGCCGCGCTTCAGTCCTTCTTCTTTATACATAGCGAAGGCATCGGGGTGAATGAACTCGATCACTTCGTGATGAAGCTTGGTAGGTTGTAAATATTGACCCAGGGTGAGTATGAGTAAGCCATTTTCCACCAGGTCGTCCATGGATTTGAATACTTCGTCTTTCGTTTCACCCAAACCGAGCATGATGCCCGATTTGGTGCGCTTGCCGGCTTCGCGTATGCGCTTGATCTGCTCAAGGCTGCGATCGTATTTTGCCTGCGGCCGCACGTTGCGATAAAGCCGGCCCACCGTTTCCATGTTGTGCGAGACGACCTCCTGCCCGCCGTCGATCATGCGGTAGAGTGCGTCCCAGTTCCCCTTCGTGTCGGGGATGAGCGTTTCAATAGTTGTGTCGGGGCTTGTCTTTTTGTTTCCACCACCGTCTGGTACCAGATTTCGGCGCCGCGGTCTTTCAGTTCGTCGCGATTTACGGAGGTAATCACAGCGTGCTTTACGCCCATCAGTTTGATGGCCTCGGCTACGCGCCTGGGTTCCTCCTGGTCATATTCTGTGGGGCGGCCCGTTGCCACGGCGCAGAAGGTGCAACTGCGCGTGCATACATTGCCGAGTATCATGAAGGTGGCCGTGCCCGCACCCCAGCACTCGCCCATGTTGGGACAGTTGCCGCTTTCGCAGATGGTGTGGAGTTTATGGTTGTCCACCAGGCGGCGCACTTTCGCGTACTCAGGGCCCACCGGCAGTTTCACCCGAAGCCAGTCAGGTTTGCGTTTGCGTCTTTCGTCCGGAGATATTACAGGCAGATCGATCATGACATTCTGGTTACCCATTTCAAACAAGCAGCCGGCGCGATTAGTTTTGTCCGCCGGAATCCGATTTAGCCCAGTTGGGCTTTGTACTCGTCGGCCGAAAGCAGGCCATCCACTGAACCGGTGATCTCTAATTTAATCATCCAGCCTTCGCCGTACGGGTCTTCATTTACTTTTTCGGGGTTGGCATCGAGGGCGGCATTCACTTCCAGCACCTTTCCGGTAATGGGCATAAAGAGGTCCGAAACAGTCTTCACGGCCTCCACTGTGCCGAACACGTCTCCGGCGTTCACGGTCTGGCCCACCGTAGAAATATCCACGTAAACGATGTCGCCCAATTCGCCTTGTGCAAAGTCGGTAATGCCTACCACGGCTTGGTTGCCGTTAATTTTGATCCATTCATGGTCTTTGGTGTACTGCAGATCGCCTGGGATGTTCATAGTTACGCTTGGTTAATAAAGTCGCCCAAAAATAATCGGATTTTTCTGAAAGTCCAGACCGTTTCGTGCAGCCTATTGCGCCAGGCTGAACCGCACTTGTATGCCGAACCGGGTGGTGGCCCTGCGATAGGAGTTGGACACAAGCGGCTCGTTGATGGTGCGCTCAAAGTACCCTTGCAGGCTCAGCTTCTGGTTTACCTGGTAGGTGATGTTGGGGCGTAACTGGAAGTTGACATTGCCATTGGTGATGATATTTCGCTCGTTGATTTTGCGTTGAATGGTCTTGCTGTCGGTAATGGTAAAGTTGAGTTTGAACGTGACGTCGTTCTTGAGCACGATGGTGCGGCCCTGCGACTTGAACGGCAGCTTCATGTTGTTCTTCGTAAAACCAAGGTCGAAGGAAATATCTTTGTTGTTGAGTTCGGTGATTTGCGCATTGGAGATGTTGAGGGCCAGGTCGCGGCCCGTCTTGTACTGCACCGATGCTGTGAGGCGGCCTTTCGTGCGCACACTGATGCCGATAAGCGGCGCAAACTTTTCGGAGATCAACACCTGGCTGATCAGGTACACCGGCACCAGTGTGCCGTCTATCTCCTGGCCGAAGTAACGCTCATTGTAATCCTCGATCGGTCGGTCAATGGCGACTTGGTCAGGGTCGTTGTACTTCAACGAGTTGACGTAGTTAAGTACCCGGTACGACGATACATAGGCATGCGAAATGGTGACCGACTGAAACACATCTTTGAGGCTTCCCAGTTTGTTCAGTCCTGAGTAAGTCACATTCCAGTTGGGCATGGGTGTGCGCGGGAAGGGGCTCAAACTGATGGTGTTCACATCCTTTCCGGTGTAGGCAGCAATGAATGCCGGTATCAATACATCTTGTGTCGCGGAGTCGTACTCGGCGCCGGTGATGGGCGCAAAGCGATTGCGAATTATTTCGAGGTTTTCTTCAAATGTCTTGAACACTTCCGACTCTACGCGGTCATTGGTCTTGTTGAAGGTCGTGTTGATGGAAAGGGTTGATATCTCGTAACTGCCGCTACGGCTTGGGCTTGAGGACTCAAACGAGTTGTCAACATCGTCGAACCGGAAAATTTCGGTGTATTGCGTGCTCACATTCTTCTTAAAGTCGACTTGTATTTTCAGGTCGGTTGCCGGTTCGATGTTCGCGCGAATGTTAACAGTGCGGTTTTGTATCTGTGAAAACGGGTTGGTCAGGCTCTTTGATTGCACGAGCCATCCATTGCTTGCGGCTTTGTATCGAATGTCAGGATCCTGGTCGCCGAAAATAAATCCCCAGCCGGGCGCATCAAAGTCGGCATCCATGCCCACCAGGTATGGCGAGCGATTAAAGCCCGGCAGTATGGTGCCCTCCGTTTTGGTGAACGTGCCGTTTACCGAACGCAATGACATTAGCAAGCGAGCAAGACCTTTAATAAGACCGGGTGTTTGTTTCACCGTATCGGCCGCCTGGGGTTGTTGCGGACGTTGTTGTTGCTGCTGCGGGCGATTGGTGGTATTGGGTCTTGTGGGCTGAGGCCGTGGCGGCGTGTTTATGTCTTTGAAGAACTTCACTTTGTTGTACAGCTTCACCAGGTTTACCGTGCCGCTCAGGTTTTGGTCGCGCGTGTTCTGGATAATGTTTCCAAAATCCAGCTCTGGTTGTTGATTTACAGGCCCCGCTTTCCAGTTGTAACCCGCCGAGTACCGGTAGTTCACATCATTTATCCAGTCAGTGAGTGGAATTTTTCAATGGGCAGTTTATAATTGATGGTGGTGGTTTGGTTGTACAGCTTCATGCGGCCGAAATGCTTCAGGTTGGTCCACACACTGTCGCGGTTTTCTTTGGTGTCTATTTCGCCCGCGGGCTCATCAATCACAGCGTTGGCGGTGGCGGTGTACTCCAGGGTGAGCCCTTTTGACAGCGGCCATCGCAAATTGTACGCACGGTTGAAAAGAAAATACTTCAGGTAGTTAGGCGCCTGCGCGCCGCTTTCGTTGCGATAGACATTCTTTCCAAAACTGCGGTCGAGGTCGAGACGCACAGCAAGGTTGCTGGGCAACAGGCCGATGTTGAAATCCTTTATCAACTGCAAGTACGGCGACTTGAGGCCTTTGCTGTTCTTAAACGGTTCGATGCCGGTTTCTTTAGGTGAGAAATTATAGTTGATAGAGCCACGGTAGTTTTGCTGCAACGCCTCCTTGATGTTGAAGTTGGTGTGCCGGGCCTCGCTGAAAGAGTAGCTGAAAGAAAAGTTTTCAATGTCCCATAAGTGTACCGGCGCATCCGCTTTTACTTTTGCCTTTCGTACGTTGGTGAAGTTCAAACTTCGTCGCGTCTCCTGGTCGCGGATCAGCTTCAGGTAGTTTCGCCGTTCTTCGTCGGTGTTAAATGACTTTAGCGCCGCATCGAGTCGCATGTCCGGGTTGGCCGGGTCGTAGTTGGGGTCGATGATGGTGTTTTGGTAGCTGACAAACATCGGCAACTTGATGCCATGGTTTCCGGGAAGCAGCTTGTCGAGGTTTACGTTGGCCGATACATCGTAGGCAGTGGTTTCGGCGCGGGTGCGTTCGCCTATCTTGGAACTGACGCTGCCGAAGCCGAAGGTGGTGTGGCGGAATGCACCGTTCACAGTGGCGAAGTCGGCAAGCTTGGCGCTGAGGGCGCCGTTTACCGCCCACCCCGGCGG
>JAAURZ010000240.1 GCA_012031955.1 Bacteroidia bacterium | reverse complement strand
GTAATCGCCGGGCGACTGCAGCAGGCCATAACCTACTCCGCCTGCAAAGCTGTCGCCGCAGCCGGTGGTGTCTATCACGGTTTCTACTTTTACAGCGGGCACCATTTCTTCGTGCAGCTTCGACTTTTCTTTATAGTACACCATGCATCCGCGCGAGTCTACCGTCACATACACGCATTTGACACCCATGCCTAGGCAATGCAGCGCAAACTCGCGCAGCATGTCTTTGTCGAAGTCGGGTTCTTTGCTGAAATCCTGGCTTTCATATTCCTTTTTGAACCAGGAGGCGTGCGCTTCTTCGAGGTTCATTTTCAATACGTCGATGTGCGGCAGCCACAGGTCGCGATCGATCCAAAACTTGCGATGGCGTTCGCCACTGAAGCCGCAGGCCGTGGTGGGTCCGTGCGCATCGAAGACGATAGTGCCCTTGCTTTTTTCTTTCAGGAAACGCAACGTGTCGAGCGATACCTCGTAGTCGCTGATGGGTATAAAAACAAACACGTCGCAGTTGACAAGTTGTCGCACGTCTGCAGGCACGATGGGGTCCATGAAGCCCGTCTGTCTTTCGAGGCGGTTGTTCATGTCGACAAAACGCAAACTGATGATGTCGCCCTGATCGTTTTTGGATGTGATGTGTTTAAAGTTAATGCCTTCGTATCCGTCGAACACTTCACGCACATTGTCGACGTCCACGCCGCGCAGGTGCGTGACGGGAATGATTTCAATCCGGTCGCCTGCCAGCACGGACAAAGCGACTACCGGATGGGTAACGCAACCCCATTTTGAATCAGGTCGCCCTGATGCGTAACGATGTGATCGCGCGGTATCGGGCCCAAGATTGCTATTCGTTTCATACGCACTTGTGGTTTCATTTGTCGAGCAGGTAGGCGGCGCCGTAAACACCGGCGCTGTCGCCCAGCAGCGGTTGCACAATGGGCGTGTCGAGTCTTGTGTTGAACACGTATTTCCGCAGGGCGTCTTTGCCCCTGTCGTACAACAAATCGATGTTGCCGACGCCGCCGCCGATCACGATCACGTCGGGGTCGAGTATGTTGATGATGACGCTGAGTGCTTTGCCAAAAAACTCGATGAGGCGCAGCATTGTCTTTTGCGCGGTGGGGTCCACTTTGGATTGCGCAAGGGCGGCAATGTCTTTCAGACTCTTTTTATTACCGGTTTCATTGAAATAGTATTTTTCCAGCGCCGGTCCTGAGATCACATTTTCGACGCAGCCTGTTTTACCGCAATAACATGGGCCGCCAGATTCGTCGAGGAAGTTGTGGCCCCACTCTCCGGCGATGCCCTGCAAGCCGATAATGGGCCTGCCGTCCACAACAATGCCACCGCCGACGCCGGTGCCCATAATAACGCCAAACACAACGCGCGCTTCGGGGTAGCTTTGCTTCACAATACCAAAACGTGTTTCGGCAAGCGCAAAGCAGTCGGCGTCGTTGGCCATCTCCACGCGCACGCCAAGAAGTGTTTCGAGATCGCGCTTCATGGGTTTGTCGTTCATTGAAACGGAGTTGCAGTTTTTCATGAGCCCCACCTTCGGATCCAGCACGCCGGGTGTTGCAAAACCGATGGCCTCGGGCTTGTAGCCTGCATGTGCGACCATCATATCGACGAGCTTTTTTACTTGCGTAAGAATGTGTTCATAGCCTTGATCGGCTTCGGTGGGCACGCGGTCTCTGTACGTCACTTTGGGGTCGCTGGCAGACTTCAGGATAATGCCCTCCAACTTGGTGCCGCCCATATCAATACCCCACAGGCTTCGTGTGGCCTGTTTTGAACTAGCTGCCTTTTTGTCATGTACAATCGTTCTAGTAATTCTGAAATTTAGCAGTATCCAGCTAAAAAGAAAGGGTACGAGCACCTAATTTTCCTACAAAAAAATCCGGTCATCAAGGCTTTATTTGGTCGTGTCGTTGCCTTCAAACGACGATGCTTCGGTTAGCGCCTGCCGCACGTCGTCGAGTTCGCCAGGTGCATACTGCTCATCTTTTCGCAGGCGCTGAAGGGACGCGTGCAGTTGTTCCAGCCAGCGCGACACAAGTGGCGCGTTGAAGAACAGCAACCCGGTGCGTCGTATCACAAAATCCGCCAGTGTGCAGACCATCTCTTCTTCAAAACAAAACTGCAGCTCGGCGTTGAGCATGGCCAGCTCTTGATGTTCGCCGTTTTGTATTTGCTTGAATGGTGAATGACTTGCCTGGTTTGCGAACCGTAGTTCTTCACGAGGTAGTGAGCCATGTGCGAGGTAAACCCAAACGGCACCAGCTCCGACTCCACTTTGTGTATGTATGCAAGCACTTCATCGAAGTTGCGAAATGGATTTTGTGTGATTCTGACCGTGGCTGTTTGCGATGCTGTGTCTGAGAATTCACGAAAGTGCTGTGTGATCACCCTGTCGACTACGCGCTCTGCCATTTTGCGGTAGCCGGTGAGCTTGCCTCCTGCAATCGAGAGGAGCCCCGACGGGGATTCGAAGATTTCATCCTTGCGCGACAATTCGGAAGCGGACTTTCCTTCTTCGTGTATGAGGGGACGAAGCCCCGCCCAACTGGATTCAATATCGTTGAGTGTTAGGTGAATGCGGGGGAACATGGCGTTAACCGCGTTGATAAGGTAGGCCGCGTCGGCGGTTGTGGTAACGACGTGGTCTTTGTTACCCGCGTAGTTTGTGTCTGTGGTGCCCACGTAGGTGGTTCGTCCTCTCGGTATGGCGAAGATCATTCGGCCGTCGTCGACATCGAAATAGATCGCCTGCCTTACGGGCAGCTTCTCTTGCGGCACCACTATGTGCACTCCTTTGGTAAGATGCAGCCGCTTGCCTGTGCGCGACTTGTCCAGCGCGCGCAACTCGTCTACCCACGGGCCTGCGGCGCTCACGACGCAGCGTGCGTGTATAGTAAACACTTCTTGTGTAAGATTCTCTCTCACCCGCACGCCGCACACTTTGCCGTCGGCGTATTCAAAATCTGTTACGTCGCAGTAGTTAAGGATGGTTGCGCCATGGCGCGCGGCTGTTTTTATTACTTCGATGGTGAGTCGCGCGTCGTCGGTGCGGTACTCGGCGTAGATGGCGCCGCCTTTGAGCCCGGCCCTGCCGAGAAGTGGTTCGCGCCTCATGGTTTGCGCACGTGTGAGCATGCGTCGTTGATCGCGCTTGCTGACGCCTGCCAGCCAGTCATATATCTTAAGTCCGATGGAGGTGAGCCAGTAACCGAGGCCGCGGCCTTCGGACAGTGGCAGCAACATTTTTTCGGGCACTACGAGGTGCGGCGCAAGTCTGTGTACGACGGCGCGCTCGCTTCCCACTTCCTTCACGAGGCCGAATTCAAGTTGCTTGAGGTAGCGAAGACCACCGTGTACAAGCTTGGTCGATTTGCTGCTGGTGCCGCTTGCGAAGTCGCCTTTTTCGACAAGGGCTGTTTTCAAACCGCGTGTGGCCGCGTCGAGGGCGACACCGGCGCCTGTAATGCCTCCTCCTACTATCAGCAGATCAAACACTTCGTGGGTGAGGATGTCGCGGAGACGGTGTCGGTCGTTGGAAGGAGTACAATGTTGATTGTAGCTTGTGTGCCCGGTGAAGGTCGAACAATCGGACTAACTAGTCAACGTCCTTTAGCAAAATTTCTTTTGATCCAGGCTACTGCCTTTTGTACGTAGTATTCGTCGTCGTGCTCCAGTGCGCGCAGGTGCTTCATGATTGCAGGCTTCGCTTTGGCGTCACGTGTGTAATACTGAATTAACACCAGTGCCAGGCGGCGGCGCCAGGGGTTGCGCGACGTCAACATGCTTGCAGACAGGTTGAAAATTTGCGGCCGGTGTGTTTTTACAATTCCTTTGATGCCCTGCATGCCCAGGGCATCGCACACGGCCCAGTTGTCTATTTGTGCCGACCAGCGTGTTACAAGTCTGATGATTCGGGCGGGGTCGTGACGGCCCACTTTTTCAAGCAGTTTGGCTGCGAGTATGCGCTCTTCGAAAGCGCCCGATGCCCAGAGGGCTTCTGCCAGGGCAAAACCACCGGCTTTGTATTCGCGCGCGAGCGCGTTGAGCAACGGCATGCGCACGCCGTATACGCGCGTGGCCGAAGGCACAAATTTGTGCGTGGCGTCGGCTCCTGCCTGTGTGGCAAGTTCGCTGAGTTTTGTTTGTATTGTTTCAAGCATGGGGCAGTATCCGGTTTCGAATGTGATGCTTCTGGCAGAGCGCAAGCGCTCGGGCTTCCAATGCCTGAAGGTATGATTTGGGCGGAGCAAAGAAGATGCGATAGAGCTTTTTGTACTCGGGCACGAGGTGTGGATACATGCGCTCTAGGAATTTGTAGTAAAGTACTTTGCTGTCGGCCGGGTTGTTGCCGAAGAGTGTGAGGCTGCCAACGAGTATGTAGTGGGCTTTGTGCGCTGCCGAGGCCTGGATGATGCTGTCGAGCGCGGGCGCGGTCGAAATCTTTGCCCGCGAGGCAGCCTGTACGCGTTCAACGTGAGCCTTTGCTCTTCCAGCCTGCCCATTTCGCTCAACAGCAATTGGCTTTCTCGCGCCGCGATTTCCAGCGGCGCGGGAACCACTTATTCAGCGTGCGGTTCATCAGCGCATAGGAAACGGTGGCGCAGATCACCGCGACCGCGATGCGGGGGGTGCGCAGAAGCTCCATCCGAGTGCGCCCGCGCGCGTCGCCGATCTGCGGCGGGCGTGGCTTCGGGATGTCGAGTGCTGCGAAAAGGAAGGCGCCGCCGAGGTTCAGCGAGATCACGGCAAGGTAGGTGCCAAGAAACGGCACGGCCATCCCCATCGCCGTGACCTTCACCAGTTGCGGACCCAGCACGCCGACAAAAGCCCCCCGGCCATCACCAAGGAGATCGCCTTGGGGCGGAACGCATCCGAGGCGGTATCGGCAGCGGCGAAGCGGTAGAAACCTTGCGCGCTCATGTATCCGCCGGTGAAGAGCGAGCCGAGGAGGAACAGCGGGAAGGAATGGACGGCCAGCCCGTAGGCCCCGATGGCGCGCCAAGCGCGCCCGACAATGC
>JAAURZ010000239.1 GCA_012031955.1 Bacteroidia bacterium | reverse complement strand
GATAATCGGGTTTGTTGCCGATTGGTCAAACCTGCGGGTTGGCCTTGGCGTGGTGTTGGTTTTGTTTGTGATGATGACCTACCTCGGAATTGTATATCGTCCAAAAAACATAAAAGCCCAAATCAATGGGCTCTTATGGGGCTCTAAGTTTGAAGGGCTCGCCCCCTCCACGTTCTTTTGGTCAATCTTGCAGAATCTCGACCTCCACGCGCACGTTTCGCTTCGCATTGGCGCTGTTCTTGTCATAAATGGGACGTTTGCCTCCCCACGCTCTTATTTCTACACGACCAGCTTCTATTCCGTTTTCCAGCAGGTAATCGCGAATTATTTCGGATCGCTGCTCAGACAACTCCTTGGCCGATCCGATAGATTGCCTTGAGTCGTCGGTGAGTGCGAAGAAGTTCTTGCCCGGACCCATTGACACGATTTTGCCATGGTAATTTCCGTTGGTGTGCCCATGCAACCTGATGCGATAATTGGGATTCTCTTTCAGCAAGGCAAGCAGGTTGTCGAGCTCGTACTTCGACTCCGGCAGCATGATGGCTGCATCATTGTAGAAATACACGTTGTAGAGCGTGGCAATATCGCCGGCGCGGTATCGCACCATGTCGAAGTAAAGCACGAACGTAGTGCCGAGCAGGTCGACATACGGCTGAATGGTATCGGGCAAAGGTGTTTTGTAGTTGAACTCGTGCTGTATTTTTCTGTAGCCAAACACCTCGGCGATGAGTGTCACCTTGCCTGTGTTGTTCTTCGGATCCGGGAGCAGCATGTATTCGTTGCCTTTCACCATTTTCATCAGGCGGTTGTGTTCGGCGTCCACCACGCTAATCTCGCCATCGATGATCCTGTTGTTGGTTGCATTAAACAGGCTCAGAAAGACCTCTGTATTTCCGAGCGTCATCGGGTTGTATTGGACGATCGGGGGCTGTTCGAAAATCTTGTCGTCTACGAGCGGCGCATCGGGCTTCGCCTGCACATCGGCGTCGGCAGGGGTTGCAGTACGCGCGTCAGCCGCGTTCTGGCCTGCAGGTTCCTGCGCTGTTTGCGTGGACGGTACAACCGTCGACGGAGCAGGCGCAGTGGCAGCCTCGGGCATCACAATGTCGCCCGGCACCACGCGCACCCAAGCGTCGGTAAACTCGCCTCTGCTTCGCGTGGCGAGCATGTCGCGAATCGACGTGCGTAAGTCGGTGTGGAACCGCAGATATACAAAATACAATCGCTTCGCAGAGTTGAAACCATATTGGGCATCGTGCCCCTTGTCTTTCAGTGTGGACACATAGCTCTGGGCTGCGTCTTCCTTCAATTCAGAATACGCACCGACAACAACATAGTACCCGGGGGACAATTCGTGATTTCCAGTTTGGGCTTTTGATTGAACAAACACAGTCAGAAGAACCAATACTGTGAAAGCCCGGCAAACAGATAATTTCATGTAAGATTTAGGCTCGATTTTTTACGAAGATTAATGAATTATTATTAACATTCAAGGACTTAAATCATTTTTAGCTACAAATAGCTTAAAAAATGAGTGTACCATTTTTGCTTTTAATGAACAAAAGTTAACCGAAGAAGTGCAAAAGTGGCGGAATCTCATAAATTGTAAACTATTACCACCTTCCTGATTTTCTTATGCGATCAGCCATCATCATCCTCGCTATTGCCGGTCTGGCCACGTGCGCGAATGCCCAGCAGGCCGACTATGCCGCCGACACCAAATCGGTGGATGCGATTATAGCAGCCCTCTACGAAGTAATTTCAGGCGACCCCGGCACGCCCCGCAACTGGGAACGGTTTAAAAATCTTTTCACCCCCGACACGCGGCTGATACCAACCTACAAAGACAAAGATGGAAACCTGACCTACCGCGTGATGTCGCCCGACGACTATGTCCAGATGTTCACCTCGCGGGTATCGACCGGGTTCTTCGAACGCGAACTGCACCGCGTTACCGAGTCGTACGGGGCGGTGGTACATGTGTTCAGCACCTACGAGACGAAAGAGAAGCGGGATGGACCGGTAACTAACCGGGGCATCAACAGCATACAACTCCTTAAGGCGAATGACCGCTATTATGTAATGAACATTTTTTGGAGCGCAGAGAGTCATGGCTTCCCTTTACCGGAAAAATATCTCGGAAACTGATCAGAACGTTTTCAGTTCGTTTCTAGTGAACGTCCATTCGGGTGTGAGCAATTGTTCGCCAAACGATGCGGCGTACCACGGCGCACGGGCGGGCTCATTCGGGTTCACAAGCACGTGCATGTCCTGGGCAGGCATATAACTCTGCGCAATAAGAAAGATACGGTCGCCTGTTGATTTGTTGACGGCTACGTCGAGCACGATAACCGCGTGGCCCGGAAAGCCGCCCCGGATAAAAACATCGCCAGGCGCAATGTCGGCTATTGCCTTGGGCTTCATCTGCCGGCTCAGACTCTGTGTGCCCGCATAGGTAAAAACCTGGACCATGTATTTCCTGAACGACTGATAACTCGAATCCGGCGTAGCAGATTTTTTCCACGACACCTTGTTGCCAATTACGGCGGGGCGGTAGCCCTTCGTCCACGTTGCAAAGTCGCACGTAAACCCATTCGTAAAGTCGAATGAGATGCGTTTGTATTGATGCGAACCGTAGAGGTATTCGGCGCGCAGCCGCATCACGGCGTCGGCGCACTGCTGCAGGTCGCGGTTGCCAGTGTCGATGTCCAGCACGAGCGAATGAGCCTGCTGGTTGTATTTCGGCTCGCCGTTAAAAAGCATCACCTCGGGTTTCCCCGGCTTCACAGGAATGGCGCGCAACCATTCGCCAAACGAGCCCGGCGCAACGGCGACACGTTCGAAGCCGGCGGGCAAAGCTACACGCCCGGCAAGCGTACCGGCTGGCGCGCGTTCGAGCCATTGATAAACTGGTTTTGACTGCGCGGTCGATTGAAGCGCGGCAGACGTGAGCATGATGGCAGCTACACGGGCGATCAAGACGATTGATGTTCGGCGTTTTCCATTACGGGCGTGTCGTACCCTACCCTGTCGATAACCAGGTAGTCGCGTTTTGACTGCGACTGTATGGCGATCATTTCGGCGAGAAAGCCGGTGACGAAAAGCTGAACACCTACCACGAGGGCAACGAGTGCGAGGTAGAATATGGGCTGCTCGGTGATGTCGCGCTTGAGCGGAACGCCATCGACAAAAATAGAATAGAGCTTGAGGTAAAAGAGCCGTGCGGCGAGCAGAAAGCCGGCTGCAAACGAGACCGTGCCGAGTGTGCCGAAGAAATGCATGGGCTTCTGGCGGAAGCGGCTCACGAAAGTTATGGACAGCAAGTCGAGGAAGCCCGTGATAAGTCGCTGCCAGCCGAACTTGGTTTTGCCATACTTGCGCTCGCGGTGTTCCACCACCTTCTCGCCGATGCTGGTGAAACCGGCCCACTTGGCAATGACGGGAATGTAGCGATGCATTTCGCCGTACACGCTTATGTTCTTCACAACGGCGCGATTGTATGCCTTCAGCCCGCAATTAAAATCATGCAGTTTAATGCCGGATATCTTCCTTGTTATGAAGTTGAAGAATTTGGACGGAACGGTTTTGGAAAGCGGATCATGACGTTTCTTTTTCCAGCCGGACACCAAATGAAAGCGGCTCTTTGTGATCATGTCGTAGAGCGCGGGTATCTCATCAGGGCTGTCCTGCATGTCGGCGTCCATGGTGATGACACCTCGCCGGTGGCGGCGCGAAAGCCCGTGTTGAGGGCAGCCGATTTTCCAAAGTTGCGGTTGAAGCGGATTCCTTTAATACGCGGGTCTTCGCGGCTGATCTCGCGAATGCGCTGCCACGTGCTGTCGGTACTGCCGTCGTCGATGAGAATCACTTCATAGGAAAAGCCGTGCGTTTGCATCACACGGCTTATCCACTGACAAAGTTCGGGTATTGATTCTTCTTCGTCTTTTGCCGGAATTACTACTGAGATTTCCGGGTTTATCATGTCATTAGAACGCTGGTTCTGGGTTTTTCTTTTGCGTAAAGATAGACACAATAAGTCCAATTATGAGGCCCCAGAAGAGACTTCCGATAATAAAGAACACCCAGAAGAGTTTCTTGGTCCATTCGATTGCGGTATTGATGGCGTCATCCGATTGCCCTTGCGACTCCATCTGTTCACGGGTCTGATCCAGGAAGGTTTCAAAAACGCCGGGATCGATCACCGCCATATAGATGTAAGTAAAGACGGCGCTTATCAATATCGACACCGTGATCGTGACCATTGAAATTCCCAGGCCCTGGCCATAGCTCATAAAGCCGTCGCCGTTGTCCTTGAAATACTTGTGGGCAAGCACGACCATCACAATGAGAATTATGATTCCCATCCAGCTGCTCCAATCCCTGTCGAACATATTGATGCCCATCACCATTCGCACAAGCGACCATGCGATGCCAACAAGGGCACTGATGATGCCATAGCGAAGGCCTGTTGCCATGACGGTGGGTTGTTTTGCTGCTTCTTCAGTCGTTGGGTTAGTTTCTTCCATGATAATCGGGTTTAAGTTGTAGGTTGCTTCTTTAAAATTACGGATATTATTATGCTTACAAAAAGGCCAATTACAAAGCCCTGAAACATATACAACTTGGGCAATGCATACACATTGGTCGCGGGCAGGGCCTCTAAATTACGCGTTACCACTTCTTTTCCGATTCTTTCCACCACTTCGGCCGGCAGCGACCGGAGCTGGGCCATCTGCTTCTCGATATACGACTTCAAAAACTCGGGCTCGGCCAATTCAAACAACAAAATGAGCGCGCTCGCAATGGCGCCGTACAACGAAATAAAGGCGACACTTCCCGCCAGCCCCTGCCAGAAATACAACACGCCGTTCTGGTGGAAATCGCGAAACTCTTTCAATGCGAAAAATATAAACACGCCGAAAAGTATGATCCGGAAATCGAAGAAGACTGGAATAAGAAAGGGATGTCTGCCCATATAGTAGAGGCCAACCAGCAGGGCCACACCGAGCACGCTGGCGATGCCCGCATAGCGCATCACTACTTTTA
>JAAURZ010000238.1 GCA_012031955.1 Bacteroidia bacterium | reverse complement strand
AATTGCCCTGCAGCGACTTCAGGTACAGCGCATCTTTGCCTGTATTGGTCACAGTTACTTCTTGCGTGCGCTCAGCATTTTGCTTGATGCGCCCCATATCGAATTCGAATTTTCGAGCGTCAGGTGCGGCGCCTTCGCCATCTCCTCTGCCGAGAGCGGCGGGAAATAGTCTTCGAGCGTGGCATACACCGTGAATGATTTCACAGGACTCGCCACATCGTCTGTATGCACAGTGATATTGTCGGACTGGAAGCCATAGGCGTTCTTCATTTTCGCGTTGTAGCTGATCTTGATGATGCCGACCGCGCCAGGCGCCAGCACTTTCGGATCGGTCTCTACCCTTATGTAGTCGGGTGCTTCGGTTTTCCCGGAATAAATAATGGGCTTTTCGCCACCATTCCACACCTGGAATTTCTTCTCGGTGAATTCGTCCTTAATGAAAGTGCGCCCCATGTTGAACGAAGCCGTCCTCAGTCGCCAGTTTCCAACGGCAGCCTGAAACTCCGTAGCATTTTTCGACGCTGTGGACGCGCTCACCTGGCCTTTGATCTGCAGGGTGATCGGATTGGTATCCATGTCGGTGGTAACCGTAAGCGACTTGTTGAAATATCCCGGCCGGCCTTGCGGATTGTAGCGCGCCTGCACAAACCCCGTCTTGCCGGGCATGATGGGATCTTTCGACCAATCGGGCGTAGTGCAACCGCACGACGCCTTCACCGTCAGTATTTTTACCGGCCGCGCGGTGTTGTTGGTGAATGTAAATTCGTGCGTCACCGGGCCGCCCTCTTCAGGCACCTGGCCAAAATCAAAAGATTCCTCTCGAAATTGCAGTGACTTGCTCATCTGCGCCGAGGCACTGGCGACGGACAACAGCATGAGACTCAAAAAACACATCAACTTCATAGTTCAACAAAGAATTAGGCAGTCTGCGCCACATCACGGAATATAACTGCCGTAAAGTTAAAATATTAATTCGTTGTGTTTATTTTCTTTTATTTGCGGCATGGCACGAATCCTCACAGGCATACAAAGCAGCGGACGCCCCCACCTGGGCAATTTGTTGGGCGCCATCATTCCGGCAATTAAGCTATCGCAGCAAGCTGGTAATGAATCCTTGTTCTTCATCGCCGATCTTCACTCCCTTACTACAATAAAAGACGCACAGCTTCGCATGCAGAATGTGCAGGCTGTCGCCGCAGCCTGGCTCGCATTCGGCTTCGATACCGACAATAATTTTCTTTACCGTCAATCACGCATTCCGGAAGTTTGCGAGCTAACGTGGTACCTCAACTGCATCACGCCTTTTCCGATGCTCGCCAACGCCCATTCTTTCAAAGATAAGGCCGACCGCCTTTCAGATGTGAATGCGGGGCTCTTCACATACCCCGTTCTCATGACGGCCGATATCATTTTGTACGACGCCAACTTCGTGCCTGTCGGCAAAGACCAGCGACAACATCTGGAGATGGCGCGCGACATCGCGACCACATTCAACAACCTTTATGGTGAAACATTCGTGGTGCCGGAGGCCAGAATTGAAGAGCAAGTGATGACAATACCCGGCACCGACGGACAGAAAATGAGTAAGTCGTACGGCAACATCATCGACATATTTCTTCCCGACAAGGAACTGCAAAAGCAAATCAAGTCTATCGTTACCGACAGCACACCGCTGGAGGCACCTAAGAACCCCGACACCGACAACGTGTTTGCCATCTACAGTTTGCTCGGCTCAGCGGACCAGGTGGACGCGCTCAGACAAAAATACCTCGCGGGAAATTTCGGCTACGGCCATGCCAAACAGGCGTTGTACGAACTCATTGTCGAGCAGTATGCGGAGGAACGCCGTGTGTTCAACTATTACATGAGTAACCCGGCGGAATTAGAAAACAGGCTTACACAGGGTGAGGCAAAGGCGCGTGTGATTGCCAGGCAGGTGCTGGGACGCGTACGCACAAAACTTGGCTACTTGTAATCGCGTTACTTGGCGGTCCAGACCACGTCGTTGCGGTCGGTGCCAACAGACAGGATAATGCGAGTTGGTTCCGGGGCAAGTACCAGGCGCGTCTCCTGGCCGGGAAAAGCGTCGGCCTCCACAAATATGCCTTTGCCCAGGTAGGCTATAGGCATCAGCACATCGTTTTCGGGGCAGTACTGATCATGCACGTCCTGCAGGGCATCCTCCAGGTATTCGCCGAATTTCACATGGAATGAGTCTTCCAGGTCGTGCAATTGTTCTTCGAGGTCATCGTAAGCGGGGTTGTTATAATCCAGCTTTTCGAGTTCGCCCTTTTTTGTACGATTCGGCAAGAGCCTTGTTGAGCGCCTTTACATCCATGTGTTCAATTTTTTTGTAAGAATAAATAATTCAACCTACTTGTGAAAAGCCAAATGTAAAAAATTGACCCGGCGAAACCCCTATATAATTTGGCGGGAGTCGGATTTGAGGCGTATGCAAGCAATTTTTGTTGTCGATCGCACAAAATGCGCAACTTCGTTTGCATTCCTTCAATCATTGTTACGTTTGATTTAATTTTACATCAGCAACAATGCGTAAAGCCATGAGGAAGAGTTTTGCCGATCAACGGCACCGACCACATTGAATTTTATGTAGGAAACGCCAAGCAGGCCGCGCACTTTTACCAGCATGCATTCGGGTTCTCACTCGTCGCCTATGCCGGCCCCGAAACCGGCGTGCGCGACCGTGCTTCCTATGTGCTGCGCCAACACAAGATCACCTTCGTGCTCACCACACCGCTTAAGAAGGACACTGCCATTGCCGCGCACGTGGCCCTTCATGGCGACGGCGTAAAGGTGCTTGCCTTGTGGGTCGACGATGCCACGCGATCTTTCCAGGAGACCATTGCACGTGGCGCCGAAATGGTGCAGCAACCTACCGTGATCAAAGACGACCATGGCTCCGTCGTAATCGCTTCCATTAAGACGTATGGCGATACCATTCACACTTTCGTGGAACGCAAAAACTACAGTGGCCCTTTCCTGCCAGGGTACCAGGCCGCGCACAGCGAAATGTCCGTCGTTCCCGTTGGATTGAAGCACGTAGACCACTGCGTTGGAAACGTCGAACTCGGCGCGATGAACAAGTGGGTGGATTTCTATGAAAAAGTAATGGGCTTCAAACTGCTGGTCACTTTCGACGACAGCGACATCTCTACCGAGTACAGCGCACTCATGTCGAAAGTAGTATCCAACGGCAACGGTTATATCAAATTTCCGATCAACGAGCCCGCCGACGGCAAGAAAAAATCACAGATCGAAGAGTATCTCGACTTTTACAACGGCCCGGGTGTGCAGCATATCGCCATCGCTACCGACAACATCGTCGATACAGTAGGCGAGTTGCGCAAGCGCGGCGTGGCCTTTCTGCGCGTGCCCGATGTGTACTACGAGGATGTGCTCGACCGCGTAGGCCAGATCGACGAGGACCTGAAGCCGCTTAAAGACCTTAACATCCTCATCGATCGTGACGACGAGGGCTACCTGTTGCAAATATTTACCAAGCCGCTTCAAGACCGCCCTACCCTGTTCTTCGAGATCATCCAACGGAGGGAGCCAAGTCGTTTGGCAAGGGTAATTTCAAGGCGTTGTTCGAAGCGATCGAACGTGAGCAGGCGTTACGCGGAAACCTCTGACGGCCTCGCAATTTTTCACCATTCGATAAAGACGGTCGACTTTATTTGATCGCAACAGTTGCTATATTACTGTCGATTTACTCACGACTTTACATTTCCCGGATATGTCCACACTTTTGCAACAAGTAAAAGAAAAAGCAAACCAATGGCTGAGCAGTGTGGCCATCGACAGCGCCACCAAGAAGGAAGTGCAACGACTGCTCGATGCGCAAGACACGAAAGAACTGATCGATAATTTCTACAAAGACCTGGAGTTCGGAACCGGCGGCCTAAGAGGCGTGATGGGCGCCGGCTCCAACTGCATGAACAAATACACGGTTGGCGTTGCCACGCAGGGCCTGAGTAACTACCTTGTCAGTACGGCCAAAGGCAACCCGATATCGGTGGCCATTGCGTTCGACAGCAGGAACAACAGCCAATACTTTGCGGAAATCACCGCCAACGTTTTTTCAGCCAACGGCATCAAAGTTTATATTTTTCCCGAGCTGCGCCCCACTCCGCTCCTTTCATTTGCCATTCGATACCTGAATTGCCAAAGCGGCGTTGTGATCACAGCCTCGCACAACCCGAAAGAGTACAACGGGTACAAGGCCTATTGGGCAGGCGGCGCACAAGTGGTACCTCCCCATGATACGAACATCATCAAGGAGGTACAATCGATCACGTCTTTTGAACAGGTTAAATTCGACGGCAACCCGTCGCTGATAAAACAAATCGGACCTGAAATTGAAAACGCCTACTACGAGGAAGTGTCAAGGCTCATTCCCAACAAAGAAATAATCGCGAAGCACGCAAGTCTGCCGCTCGTCTACTCGAGTCTTCACGGAGCGGGTATCACCATGGTACCCGAATGCGTGCAGCGGATCGGCTTCACACACCTGCATGTGGTGGAGGAACAGCGCACACCGGATGGGAATTTCCCTACCATAAAGTCGCCCAACCCGGAAGAGCAATCGGCCATGGAAATGGCGATCAGCCAAGGCAAGGCGCTCCAAGCTAACCTGGTGATGGCAACCGACCCGGACACTGACCGTGTAGGAATCGGTGTTAGAAAGGGCGACGGAAGTTTCGTACTCCTCAATGGCAATCAGGCATTCAGCCTCATGATGATGTTCATCATGAAGAATCAACGTGACACAAACAATGCATACATCGCCAAGACCATTGTAACCTCGGAGCTAGTGGACACCATGGCCGCAAAGCTCGATATCGAATGTCATAATACGCTTACCGGTTTCAAATACATCGCGGAGCTTATGGGTAAATTCGACGGCAAAAAAAAGATTTATTGCTGCCGGTGAAGAAAGTTATGGGTACATGGTAGGCGATTTCGTCCGCGATAAAGACGCCGTCTCGGCTTGCGCGTTCTTCGCAGCAATGGCAGCAAGTGCTACAGATGAAGGCAAGTCGAT
>JAAURZ010000237.1 GCA_012031955.1 Bacteroidia bacterium | reverse complement strand
CGAAGAGAAAATCGAGATTGCCATGAAGCACCTTGTTCCCAAGCAACTGAAGGAACATGGCCTTAAGTCGTCGCAATTGAAATTTTCCCGCAAGGCCATTGCCAAAATCGTCAATGGGTATACGCGTGAGTCGGGCGTGCGTAACCTGGAGCGAAACATCGGAGCAGTCGTGCGCGGCGCCGCCAAGTCGGTCGCCATGGAAGAAAAATATGACGTTACCGTAACGGAAGATACAGTAGTGAAAATGCTGAAGGCGGAGATATTCGACGACGAACTCTACCAGGGCAACGACATTGCCGGCGTTGTTACCGGCCTCGCCTGGACTCAAGTAGGCGGCGAAATTCTCTTCGTGGAGTCGAGCCTGAGCAAAGGCAAAGGTGGCCTTACCATTTCAGGTCAGTTGGGCGATGTAATGAAAGAGTCGGCAGTCGCCGCGCTATCGTACTTGAAATCGAATGCCGAACGGCTCGATATCGACAGCCGGGCGTTCCAGCAATACGACCTGCACATACACGTACCCGCGGGCGCGGTACCCAAAGACGGCCCTTCTGCCGGCATTACCATGTTCACTTCCCTGGCCTCCATCTTCACGCAACGCAAAGTAAAAGCCAAGACGGCCATGACGGGAGAAATTACCCTGCGCGGAAAGGTGCTGCCCGTGGGCGGTATCAAAGAAAAGATACTCGCGGCAAAACGGAGCGGCATTAAAGAGATCATACTCAGTATAAAAAACAAGCGAGACATAGACGAGATTGAAGAACGTTATGTGAAAGGCCTCGTATTTCATTTTGTAGAGACAGTAGACGATGTGCTTCGTATTGCATTGTTGCGAGAGAAAGTGAAAGACCCGCTCCACTTCTCGTTTACCGATCAGCGTGTTTCCATGCTCAACTAGCATGCAATCACAACGGGCGCATCAGCGTTATTTTTTGACCGGATTATTTTAATTTGCTCCGCTGATGCGACTTCTTTTTTGCTGCCTGATTCTTTCATTCGGTTGGTTAAGTGCCAGCGCACAAACCATGCGGCAGCGTTCCTATTCCTTTCTTGAGCTGGCCCCCACGGCCCGGATCGGCGCATTAGGCGGTGTAAACGTTTCTCTTGCAGATCGCGACGTCAATTTTTTTATGAGCAACCCTGCGCTGGTTGGCGATACCCTCAGCGGTTGGGCTTCGGCGGGCTACCAGTTTTTTCTCGCCGATATCGGTCAGGCCAGCGCGGCGTACAGTCACACTTTTAACAAGGTAGGACAACTGAGCCTGGGGGTGCAGCATATGGGCTATGGCAAGCTTACCGGCTACGATGCCAGTGGGCAAGAGATCGGCGAATTCAAGTCGGGAGAAACCGCCATCGTAATAGGTAAAAGCCACCAGGTGGGTGCTTTCAGAATGGGGGCGAACCTCAAATTCGCTTTCTCTTCCATCGCCGGTTTTCGATCTTCGGCCGTGATGGTCGACCTGGGTGGCGTGTTTATCCATCCCAAGCAACATTTCACCGTGGGCATGGTGGTCAGGAACCTGGGCGTGGTAATGTCGGAGTACTCGGCGAGCAGCGCCACCAGCCTGCCCGTCGATTTGCAGTTAGGCGCAACGTTCAAGCCCGAGTATATGCCCATGCGGTTTTCAGTTACGGCCTACAGCCTGCTGGAGTCAACGGCCACCTACGACGATCCAACGTTGCAAAACGAACCACCGGGAACATTGGATAAGGTGCTAAGGCGCTTTAACTTTGCAGCCGAAATATTGCTGGGAAAAAATGTAACAGCCATGGTGGGCTACAACTTCCGTGTTCACCAGGAATTAAAACTCGACAACGGCGGTGCGGATCCGGTATTACCCTCGGCGTGTCGGCGAAAGTGAAGACCGTGGAGATTGTGCTGAGCCGAAGTGGATATGTGGCCGGAAGCGCCGGCTACGCGTTCGCTGTAATGTCTAATATCGAACAATTGTGGAAAAAAAAATCATGAACGAAAATCAGTACCTGACCCCGAGGCAGATCGTAGAGGAGCTGGATAAGTACATCATCGGGCAATACGAAGCGAAACGAAATGTGGCCATCGCCCTGCGCAACCGGTGGCGACGAATGAATGTGACAACGGAGATAAAAGGTGAAATCATTCCCAACAATATCCTGATGATCGGTGCCACAGGTGTGGGAAAAACAGAGATCGCCCGCCGCCTGGCAAAGATACGCCGACGCGCCGTTTGTGAAAGTGGAGGCTTCGAAGTTTACCGAAGTGGGCTACGTGGGCCGCGACGTCGAAAGCATGGTGCGCGACCTCGTGGAGCAGTCTGTCAACATGGTGAAGGCGCGCAAGAAAGAAGACGTGAAGGAACGGGCGTCGCAGATTGTGGAAGATATTATCCTGGACGCGCTTATACCTCCTATGATGCCGCAGAACGCGCGCTCCACAAGTGGCTTTAGTCAGCAGGAAGATCAAAACCAGGTTGCACCAATGAGCGATGCGGAACTGAATGAACGCACACGCAATTTGTTTCGAGAAAAATAAGCAAAGGCGAGCTTGAGGATCGCAAGATAGAGATCCAGATAAAAGGCGGCGGCGGAGGCAACGTGGGCATGATTGGCGCGGCATGATGGACGAAGTGTCGATGATGAACCTGCAGGACATGCTCAATGGCATGATGCCCAAGAAGAACAAGAAGCGCAAGGTGACCGTAGCAGAGGCCAGGCGCATACTGCTCGAAGAAGAAGCGGCCAAACTTATCGACATGGACGAGGTGAAGGAGGAAGCTATCCGGCGCGCGGAGGATTCCGGAATCATCTTTATAGACGAGATCGACAAGATCGCTTCCGGATTTAAGAAAGGAGGAGGCCCGGATGTGAGCCGCGAAGGTGTGCAGCGCGACCTGCTCCCGATTGTGGAGGGCAGCACCGTAAACACCAAGCACGGTGTCATCAAGACCGACCACGTGCTCTTTGTGGCGGCTGGTGCTTTTCATGTCTCCAAACCTTCGGACCTCATACCCGAATTGCAAGGCCGCTTTCCCATCCGTGTGGAGCTCAGCAACCTAACGCAGGACGACTTCATACGGATTTTGAGCGAACCCAAAAATGCGCTTACCAAGCAATACCAGGCGTTGTTTGAAGCCGAAGGCGTGTTGGTCAGCTTCACATCCGACGCTATCGAAGAAATCGCCCGCACCGCCTTTACAATCAACGCCGACGTGGAAAACATCGGCGCCCGGCGGTTGCACACCGTCATGAGCCGGCTGCTCAATGAATTACTTTTCGACGTTCCCGACAAGGTGACACCCGGCGCTGAGGTAACGATAGACGCAGCCCTCGTGAAACAAAAGCTTTCCGGGCTGGTGAAGAATAAGGACCTAAGCGAGTTCATACTCTAGCTGCCCCAATGATGCGCATCGTTCTCACGGCGATTCTTTTTATCCTCGCGTCAACCGCCGTTGCACAGCAGCCGGATGCCGCCGTGGTGGTAGACGCGCCGCAGCCCGACGACTCTGCCCGACTCGAGTACGTGATCCCTTACAAAAACCACTTCTTCATGTGGCCGGTGCTCAAACAACGAAGCCTGAACTTCAGGGTTCAATACGACAAAGACGAGGGGAACAATCTAACCTACCGGCCCAACAAACCATTCTCGCTTGGCTTCGGCGTGTACATGTTCGATCTGGGGCTCGAGTTCACGTGGGCTTTGCCCATCAATGAGCACAGCGAGGAGCGCTTCGGCAACTCGTGGTCGCGCGATCTACAGATCAATGCGCTGAGCAAGAACTGGGGCGCCGATTTGTACTACCAAAAGTACGAAGGCTTTTATATTAACGACTCCAAAGTCGACATCCGCCGCGACGAGGTGCACCCGCAACGTGCCGATATCGTTA
Organism: Bacteroidia bacterium; assembly: GCA_012031955.1. The sequence goes on along the minus strand of JAAURZ010000237.1, from coordinate 1,232 downwards.
CACGGAATTTCGGCATATCGGGTGTGTACGTGCTCAACCACGAAAAATATTCTTTTCGCACCGCCTTCACTTTTTCAGAAAAGCAATTGAAAAGCAAGGGGCTCATTTTTTATTTTCGGGCACCATCAACTCATTCAGGGTGCAGGGCGATTCCGCAATTCTCGACGATGCAAACCAGCCGGCGTTTGGCGAGGGAGCGGCCTTCAAGATGCTTAAGTACACCACCATTGGCGTGTCGCCGGGCTACGGTTATAATGTGGTGTTCGGAAGTTTCTTTGCCAATGCCACACTTACTTTGGGTCCTGCGCATAATTGGATCACCTACCGGGAAGAGGATGGCACAGAAAAAAGCGATGTGATCATCAACTTGTACGGTGCATTCAGAATAGGTGTGGGCTACAATGGCGACAGATTCTTTGCCGGCTCGACTACGCGGGCCAGTCGCGATCCAGTTAAGTTTGTAAGACATTCGGTTCGACCAACTCCAGCGGCACTTTTCCGCTTGCTCGGTGGGCTACCGGTTCACGGAGTTTGGTGCCCTCAAAAAGAGTGTGTGGGACATACCCAGGGCGATATTCAAATAGCCGGTCAGTCTTTGATGCTTTTTGGGAAATCAAAAAATTCGAGCTTACCGCTTCCGAATCCAATTTCTTTCCACGAGTCGACCATAAACACTACGGCCGCTATGCCGCACGTAGGTATGTTGTCAAGATTACTTTGACTGACTTCATTCACAAATCGGTAAGGCCTGGATTGTGTCCGAACAACATCGCTGAGTGATGCTTGTCCTTGATCGACTGAACTACCTTGAGCAATCCGGTTTCGTCGGCATGATATAATTTTTGATCCGCCTTGATTTTTGATTTTTCGTAACCGATCGTTTCAGCAATTCGCTTGCACGTGGAGAGGGCGCGCTTTGCCGGACTCGAAAGCATGAGATCCGGAATGATGCGGCGTTCTTTCAGCCGCTTGCCCATGCGTGGCGCATCGCGCTTGCCGCGATCGTTGAGTGGGCGGTCAAAGTCTGCCTGCATCGGATCAGTCCAGCTCGACTTGGCATGGCGCACTATGTAAAGTACTTTCATATGTTAATAATTGATTCTAATGGACATATGGAATTCGCTCCCGATAATTATCGGGATGAGAGTTTTTACCTAAAAGGGGTCGTTGCAATTAACATCGCGCTGGGTATAGTTTTCTTTATGCTCATTTCATCTGTTAATAAATTGATT
>JAAURZ010000236.1 GCA_012031955.1 Bacteroidia bacterium | reverse complement strand
GTAATTTGTCGTTGAGGATTACCAGTACGGTATCGCAGCTTTGGCGAAGTGCGTCGATGCCGAGTTCGGCCTGCCCCGTCTTTTTCTTGCCTTCGAACGAGAATGGAGCCGTTACAATACCCACGGTGAGGATGTCCATGTCTTTGGCGATTTTGGCAATTACCGGTGCGGCGCCCGTGCCGGTGCCACCGCCCATGCCGGCGGTCACGAACACCATCTTGGTCGCCCATAAGCATTCGCGAATCTGCTCTTTGCTTTCAAGAGCAGCGTTGCGGCCCACTTCGGGGTTGGCGCCACAGCCCAGCCCTTCGGTGAGGTTGGCCCCGATCTGAAGCCTGTTGGGAATAGGGCTTCCGTTAAGGGCTTGTACATCGGTATTGCACACGACAAACTCTACATCCTTGATGCCTTGTTTGTACATGTGGTTGACTGCATTACTCCCGCCGCCGCCAATGCCTATTACTTTGATGATAGACTTATGGTGCTTGGGGATTTCAAATTTGTAAGATCCTTGTTCAAACATGTCGTAACTATTTGAGTGGTTGTTTGATTTTAATCACGCATCGCTGCGATCAATATTCGTTTTTGTCGTCCAGGTCGTCGATCAACAGACTCTTTGTCTTATTGAGAATGTCGTTGAAGAAGTTTTTGGATGACGTAACCGTTTTCTTCGATTTGGTGGTCTTGACCACCTCCCGAGCTTCTTTGTACCGCGCTTCGCGTTCGTCGAGCGAACGGAAGCCAGCCAGCACAAGTCCAACCGCCGTAGCGTACATAGGGCTTTTCACTATTTTCTACTTTGCTTTTGCCGAGATGCTCATTTGGATAGCCGATGCGCGTATCCATGCCAGTCATGTATTCAACCAACTGCTTGAGGCTGCTGAGCTGCGCACCGCCGCCGGTAATCACAATGCCACCTGCCAGGCGATTTTCAAATCCTGAACTGATGATCTCGTTGTGCGCCATTTCGATGATCTCCTCCATCCTTGCCTGAATGATGTTCGACAGGTTCTTCACGGATATCTCTTTGGCCGCACGGTTGCGGATGCCGGGAATGGATACGATCTCGTTGGGGCTGGCTTCCTCGGCTATGGCTTTGCCGAAGCGGGTCTTGAGTTGCTCTGCCTGCTGGGGGAGCACCATCAAACCCTGCTTGATGTCGTTGGTCACAATGTTTCCGCCAAATGGGATAACAGCAGTGTGACGGATGATGCTGTCGTAGAATATGGCAATGTCTGTGGTGCCGCCTCCGATGTCGATGAGGCAGATGCCAGCCTCCTTCTCTTCGTCGCTCAGCACGGCCAGGCTCGACGCGAGTGGTTCGAGTATCAGGTCTTCGATTTCAAGCCCGCCCCTGCGTATACACTTGTTGATATTGTTGATCGCGTTGGTTTGGGCGGTAATGATGTGAAAGTCGGCTTCGAGGCGCACGCCAGACATGCCAACGGGTTCCTTGATGCCTTCTTCATAGTCCACCATATAGTCTTGAGGCATCACGTGTATAATCTGACTGCCTGGAGGTACCACCATGCGGTACATGTCTTGCGTGAGACGCTCCACATCATCGACGGTGATCTCGTCTTCCCTGGAGGAACGTGTGATACCACCATGTTGTATGAAACTGCGTATGTGCTGACCGGCAATGCCTACGTTTACTACGCCGATGTCGATGTTGGCCTGGTCGCTGGCTTCGCGAATGGCTTTCTCGATGGCGTAGACAGTTTTGTCTATGTTGAATACAATGCCTTTCACTACGCCTTCCGACTCGGCCTTGCCCATGCCGAGCACTTCGAGTTTGCCATACTCGTTCTTGCGACCCACGATTGCACAGATCTTTGTTGTTCCGATATCAAGTCCTACGATTATTTTTTCCTGTTCCATGGTTGTCAGTCTTTTATGAATAGTGGTTGTAAGCGCATTCTGTTTTATTCTGCCACAATCTGGCCTTCAAATTCCAGGTTTACCTGTTTGTATTTGTTCCATCCCATTTGCGGGAGAATCTTCTTGAAGAAGATCCGGAGCTTCATCAGTTTGGTATCAATGTCTTCCGGCTTTCCGAAAATTATTTCTTGCCCTCCAACCTGCGGGTAGATCGTGATCCTGCATCGGCTGTCGATGTCGAGCTGGGCAATCTGCGCCGCCCAAAACTCGTCGTTACGAATTTTGTTGAGCAACTCCATCAGTTTCATGCCCTCCTCAGTGGAGGTGATATTTTTTTCTCTCAGCAAGCGGCTCACATAGCTGCCGCTTACCAGCACTACGCGGGCGCTGAACTTTTCAGTGGTCGGCATCACGGCACCATCTTCGGCTATGTACCCATCGGGGCCGTCGTTGCGCACCATTCGGGCGATGGGTCTTCTCAGTTCCACCCGCACCACGATGTTGCCCTTCAAATCGCTGTACAAGTCGGCGTCTTTCACAAACCCGCTCTTCTTTATGCGCGCTTCAAGCATGCGCAGGTCTACTTTCTCGCGACTGGCGCCTTTCAGGTTTTCTTCCTTGAGATCCATCAGGCTGGTTACATCCTGTTCGTCGAGAAAATGATTGTTCTCAATGTTTTCGATCTTGATCTGCACGTCTTTTACCGCCACACTTCCTTGTTTGCGTTCGGAAAAAGCAATGAAGAAAAACACCGAAGCAATCACCACAGTGATCGTCAGTTCTCTTTTCCAATTGAATTTTATTTTAAACGCCATACTTCTCGATCAACATTTTCTTTATCGGACTCACAAACGTATCTATATCTCCTGCGCCCACGGTAGCGACCACGTCCACTTCGAGCGCCTTGAGTTTCTCTACCACGTCGCTCTTGGAGCAGCGTATTTTCATGGGGCTTGTTATGTCCTTCATGAGCATGTCGGAATCCACGCCGGCAATGGGCAGCTCGCGGGCCGGGTAGATATCCATCAGCAAGAGATTGTCCGCAAGGCTCAAGCTTGCGGAGAATCCTGCTGCAAAATCGCGCGTCCGGGTGTACAGGTGAGGTTGGAATACGACCGTGATTGTCTTGCCCGGATACATGCTTTTAAGGGACGTGAGAAACGCTTCGATCTCGGTCGGGTGATGTGCATAGTCATCGACAAAGACGAGGTCATCGCGACGGATGACGAATTCGAAGCGGCGCTTCACGCCGGCGAATGAAGTAAGCGCCTGCGTAATGGCGGCCATGGGCACGCCCACCTGGCTTGCGGCGATGGCCGCGGCTACTGCATTCTGAACATTATGAAAACCGGGGACACCTAGCTTGATGCGTTCAACCTGTGCAAAACCATTCAGGTCAAATTCAAAAAATCCGCCACTGGCGGTAATATGGCTGGCAAAAAATTGTCCCCGGCTCATGCCGTATGTGTAGCGGGTGATATCCTTCACACCGGCCGACAGTTTGTCGGCAATGGATTCATGGATGATAAGCACTCCGTTACGCTTTATCTGTTTGATAAATTCTTTGAAACTGGTTGTGAGCGCATCGTGATCACCATAGATATCGAGGTGATCGGCGTCGGCCGACGTGACGATGGCGATTTGCGGGAAGAGCCTCAGGAACGAGCGATCGAACTCGTCGGCTTCCGCCACAACGACGGTATTCTGGTTGATCGATCCTTCCATCACGAGGTTCGACTCATAGTTGGTTGTGATACCGCCCAAAAACGCCACCATGTCTTTTAAAGATGACTTGAGAATATGGGCAATCATAGACGACGTGGTGGTTTTGCCATGCGTGCCGGCCACGGCAATGGTCGGATAGTTGTTGGTAAGCAGGCCAAGTACTTCGGAACGTTTCAAGATCGTGTACCCCTGTTCTTTGAGATACGCGTGCTCTCGATGATCCTTCGGTATGGCCGGAGTAAAGACAACAAGTGTCCTGTCGCGCTGGTCCAGCACATTTTGAGGAATAGCCTTTACGTCATCCACATAGTGTATGCCCATGCCTTCAGCCTCCAGCGCTTCGGTTAACACGGTCGATGTCTTATCGTATCCGGACACGGTCATACCTTTCTTCATAAACCACCTTGCAAGTGCGCTCATGCCGATCCCGCCGATCCCGAGAAAATACACGTTATGGTAGTCGTCTATCTTCACTTACTTGACATGTTGTTTAGTTCCGATAATTTTTTCAATCTCGTCTACTATTGCCTCAGTGGCATCAGGTCTGGCAAGCCTGCCGATGTTCTGCGCCAGTTGGCTGGTACCTGCCGCGTCGAACAAAAGCTTCAATGCCGTGTCTACTAATTGTTCGGGCGCTCATGGTCCGTCACCATTATGGCCGCTTTCTCATTCACCAGCGCCTGCGCGTTTTTGGTCTGGTGATCTTCGGCCACGTTGGGCGACGGTACCAGAATGGATGGCTTACCCGCCACACATAATTCCGACACCGCCAGCGCGCCGGCGCGCGACACAACAACATCCGCGGCTGCATACGCGAGATCCATCTCACGCAAAAATCATGCAGGCGGATTTTTCTTAAATCATATTTTTCAAGTTTGGTCTTGTAGTCGTCGTAATAGAGCTTGCCCGTTTGCCATATTACCTGAATGCGTGCGTCCATGATTTTATCAAAACCACCGAGCATACTGGCGTTGAGCGTACGGGCGCCAAGGCTGCCGCCAATCACAAGCAACGTCTTGGTGTTGCTGTCGAGGCCAAAGTGGTTCATCGCCAGTTGTCGTTTGTCGCCCACACTGAGTATATCTTTGCGCACAGGGTTTCCTGTAACCACAATTTTTTCTTTCGGAAAATATTTGTCCATGCCGGCATAGGCCACGCACACGCGATCGACTTTTCCGGCCACCTGTTTGTTGGCAAGGCCAGCGTACGAGTTCTGTTCCTGAATAAGCGCCGGAATATGCTTTGCTACCGCCGCCATCATGATGGGGCCGCTGGCGTAACCACCTGTACCGATAACAGCGTGCGGCTTGAACATGCGTACGATCCTTCTTGCCTTGAGGTAGCTGCTGATGAGTTTAACCGGGAAAAGCAAGTTGGACAAAGTGAGCTTGCGCTGCAGTCCGCTGATCCACAGGCCGATGATTTCGTATCCGGCGTCGGGCACGCGTGTCATTTCCATCCTGTCCTTGGCACCCACGAAGAGTATGCTTGCATCG
>JAAURZ010000235.1 GCA_012031955.1 Bacteroidia bacterium | reverse complement strand
CAAAGAAGATTACGGACCCACCATCGGCAACGTAGACACTATTCTGCTTTTTACTTCCAAAAGAAACCAGCACCTGCATCGCCTCGAGCGTGGTTACGACGAAGATATTTTTTACACTGTATTTCTCGACGGAGGCTGGAACGAAGCTGTCACTTTCGAAACAATCAATACGCAGTTCAACGAAGGCTCTGCCTGTCTCAGTCAGGATGGCAAATACCTGTTCTTCGCCCGGTGCAATTCACCCGACTCTTATGGCAACTGCGACTTGTTTGTGGCTGAACTTTCGCCGGAAGGCAAGTGGGGCAACGTACACAACCTCGGCAAAAACCTCAACTCTACTTCGTGGGACTCGCATCCATCCCTTTCACACAGCGGCGATACCTTGTTCTTCGCGTCCGACAGGCTCGGTGGTTTTGGTCTATCCGATATTTACTATTCGGTGAAAGACAAGACGGGGCAATGGTCGGCATCCAAAAATATCGGACCGGCTATCAACACGCCGAGCAACGAGTTAAGTCCTTTTTTTCATCATCGATTTAATGTGCTCTACTTCAGTTCGGACGGGCAGCCCCTTAATTTCGGCGACTTCGATATTTTCAAGTCGTATAAGATTTCCAACAGCTGGGGCGAACCAAAGAATGTAGGGCCTCTGGTGAATGGCCCCGGCAGTGAATACTATTTTACAATCGACTCCGAATCCAGTCAACTGTATTATGCGCGTTCGGAACAGGAAGACATCAACAACCTCGACCTGTACTCTTTTCCTGTGCCTATGGAAGCGCAGCCGGAAGCAGTCGCCAACCTGAAAGGTTCGCTTATCAATTCGCAAACCAAAAAACCACTTAAGGGAATTGTATCGATTATTGACCTCGACAAGTCGGTGGAAGTAGCGCCGAAGTTTTTGCGACCCGACGGCAGTTTCGATTTTCAGCTTATCAACAAACGCAATTACCTGCTTATTATTCAGGGTGATGATTTTTTTCGCATCGAAGAAATCTTTTTTATGGACGGCGACATGGAGATCAACAAGGAAACAGAACCGATCGAAAGCAAGATCGCCTTTCAGACACTGGAGTTCGAAAACGGGAAGTCTGAGATTTTACCCGAGATGCACAGCGACCTGAACAAGGTGGGTAATTTTCTGCTCGACCACCCCGGGCTGGGCATGACCATTTCGGGACATACCGACTCGCAGGGGCGCGAAGAAGCCAACCAAAAACTATCGCAAGCGCGTGCCGAGGCCATCCGCACCTATATTCTAGACGAATTCGGCATTGAGGCCAACCGCATCAACGCGATCGGATATGGCAGCGCCAAGCCCATTGTGGAAGAAAAAACAGAAGCGGACCGGCGCCTGAACAGGCGGGTGGAATTCGAGATCAAGCGGCGCGACTTGTGAATTAATTCCGTAGCTTTGGTGCCATCTAACCACTAATAATCCCTCGTTATGAAAAAAATACTGCTTCTGTCAGTTCTCCTGATCGTTGCCGGCACGGTGGCGCTTGCACAGGAAACAAATGCTTTTAAGAAAAACAAACGCGCCCTGTACGTAAAAGACGGGGAGATTGTGAGCCTGAAGGAAGTAAGTGCCATGGACCCGAACGACATCAGCGAAATTGAGGTGCTGCGCGGCGCCAGCGCGGTGGAGCGATTTGGAAAGGCTGCAAAACGCGGCGCGGTGGTCATTACGACAAAAGCATTCAGGCAGGGTCTCGCATTTTCAAACAGCAGCGTTATCACGACAAAACCGCTGTTCATCGTCGACGAGAAGGCCGTGAAAGAAGAGGATCTGAAAACCATTCATGTCGACGACATTGAATCGGTGGAAGTGCTTAAGGACAGCAAGGCTGTTGAACGCTACGGCGAAAGCGGCGTCAATGGCGTGGTGATCATCCGCACAAAGAAGAAATCCGAATAGGCTGGTTAAAACCTATAAAAAAAGAGGCGCGTGCTCAAGCATGCGCCTTTTTCTTTTTATGGTGATCCGGTCCCCGATCAAATGCCGAATGACTGCAGAATGTCGTTTGCTGAAATAAACACGATGAGGGCGAGCAGGAGTACCATGCCCACCTTTTGAGCTGTTTCCAAAAATTTGTCAGAAGGTTTTCTTCCCGATACCATTTCGAAAGTAAGGAACAGCACGTGCCCGCCGTCGAGCGCCGGTATGGGCAGCAGGTTCATGAAGGCCAGCACGAGCGACAGCAGTCCGGTAATGGTCCAGAATCGAACCCAATCCCACGTGGGGCCGAATGCGCGGGTCATGCCGATGGGGCCCGACACGGATTTTCTGAATGAAAGTTCGCCGCGAATAATTTTTCCGAAGGCGCGCACTTGTGTGAATAGAGTCTTGAAAGCTTCACCAGTGCCCTTGGTGATCGACTCGCCAAACGAGTAAGTCACATGATGGATAGCCTGAGGTACAAAGCCGATTGCGAGGTGGCCTTCCACTGGCGAGAGTTGCTCGGTGTATTTTGTTTCGTGGCCGTTGCGGCTGATGGTGAATGTGATATCCGGCGTGTTGAGGCTGTCTTTGGCTGCCACCACTTCCAATACCTGGTCGAAGTACTGGATGGGCTTGCCGTCTACTTCAACAAACTGGTCGCCCGGTTGCAGGCCTATTGTGGCGGCGAGGGAACCTTTGCGCACCTCGCCCACTTCGGCTGGCAGCCGCACCGTAATAAACTTGAGGTCTTTCTTTCTGAAATTCTCAATAAAGTTGGTGGGTATATCGAGGGTGATCATTTGCCCACCACGTTCCACTGTGAAGGAAGCATTGTCGGCAATCAGGTTGTCTGGCTCGCGGGTTTCGTTGTAATCGGCAAAGTCGCGGCCGTTGATCTTGATAATTTTGTCGCCGTCTTGCAGGCCTATCATTTTACCAAGCTCCCCTACTTCCACACGGCCCGCGCGATTGATGTCTCGCGCGACAGGTATGTTTCACCCAAAAAGAAGGTAAGGAAAATGAAGATGACAATACCGATGATCACGTTCACCGTGATGCCACCCAACATTACAATAAGGCGCTGCCACGCCGGCTTGGCGCGGAACTCATAGTCTTTCGGCGGTTCCTTCATGGCCTCCGTGTCGAGCGACTCGTCGATCATGCCCGATATTTTCACATAGCCACCCAGGGGTATGGCGCTGATGGCGTATTCGGTTTCACCCTTTCTGAAAGACCAGATTTTAGGCGGGAATCCGACTGAAAATTGTTCCACGCGCATTCCAAAATACTTGGCCGCCAGCAAGTGGCCCATTTCGTGCACGGCCACCAATATTGAAAGGCTCAGCAGCAACTGAGCGATTGAGATCATTACATCCATTACTTAATCAATTCTAAAGCTATTCTTCTAGTCATTTTATCCGTCTCCACGTAGTCTTCGTATCCCGGATCGGAGATATAATCCAATTTGGCGAGACATTGTTCCACAATATCCGACATTTCAAGGAATCCGACCTTATCATGCAGGAATTCGGCCACGGCTATTTCGTTGGCGGCATTGAGCACGCAGGGCATATTGCCACCGCGCCGCAGGGCCTCGAACGAAAGTGCAAGATTACGGAAAGTTTCCAAATCCGGCGGCTCAAAATTGAGACAAGGGTACGCAGCAAAGTCAAATCGCGGAAAATCCGAGCTCAAGCGCCTTGGATGGGCCAGGGCGAATTGAATGGGCAAACGCATATCTGGCAGTCCGAGTTGCGCCTTGATGGATCCGTCCTCAAACTGTACCAGAGAATGAATGATCGATTGCGGGTGCACCACCACCTCCACCTGCTGCGGCGACACGCCGAACAGCCATTTCGCCTCAATCACCTCCAGGCCCTTGTTCATAAGCGTGGCGGAATCGATCGTGATTTTGGCGCCCATGTTCCAGTTGGGGTGCTTGAGGGCCTGCTCTTTTTTTACCCCGGCCAATTCGCCTCGTTTTTTTCCCCGGAAGGGCCCGCCCGATGCCGTGAGAATTATTTTTTCGATCGGGTTGTGAAACTCTCCCACCAGGCACTGAAAGATCGCCGAATGCTCGGAGTCTACCGGGTAGATGTTGACACCCTTTTCTTTGGCAAGACGGGTAATAAGTTCGCCAGCTACCACCAGCGTTTCTTTGTTGGCCAGCGCGATGGTTTTGCCCGCTTCTATCGCCTTGATTGTCGGCTTGAGGCCCGAATAACCTACCATCGCGGTGAGCACGAGATCGATGGATTCCATCTGCACCACGGAACAAAGTGCATTTTCGCCGGCGAACACTTTTATATCGAGTGGGTCGAGCGCATTCTGCACCTGCTCATAGAGCGACTCCTGCTGAATGACGACGGCGTTGGGCCGAAGCTCCTGCGCCTGCGCGATGAGCAAGTCGGCATTGCGGTTAGCGGTGAGCACCTCCACCGCGAACTCGCCGGGGTGTGCCTTTACTACTTCAATTGCCTGCGTACCTATTGACCCCGTGGAGCCAAGGATGGCGATATGTTTTTTCTTGCTCAAAGAACTTGCTCGTGTTGTCTACATAGCCGCCAAAATTACAGCAACTTTCTAATTCTTATTCCATTTTGGGAGATGACCGTAAAAGCCCCCAACAATTCATTGCCATGATACTGAAAGCAATTTGCCACCGCTCCGATTTTTGCTTGCATTGACCATTTGTCGAGTCGATAAAATACCACGCCAATGGACGATCTCCCCATTCTAAAAATCATTTCACCAAAATCCTTATCAACAGTAAGAAGAATTCGATCCTCCTCCCGAGAGAGTTTCAATACTTCCTGATCCGTTGCGCCCCGATTCACCTCAAGTACATACTTCACATCAAAATTGTGCCCACGCAAAGCCTTCACAAGGGTGCCTCTACTCCCTCGTCTGCAAGTATCCTCATGCAGAAAAGCGGTAAGCTATTTCATTTGTCAGCACATCGAGCGCATATGCGATGCAAGCGCGTATGGCCTGTTCCGTGATTCCGGGATGATACTCCAATATCATCATGTTATCATTGCCATCAGCGAGCTCCCTGAGCACTTGTTCGGCCGTGATCCGGGTTCCCTTTATAACAGCCTTACCCATCATCACGTCGGGTTTTACTTCTAGGTATTCCTGCCATTTCATGTTCAAAAATTTTTACATG
>JAAURZ010000234.1 GCA_012031955.1 Bacteroidia bacterium | reverse complement strand
GCGTGCCACCTGCAACTCGGGCACGGCACTTGGGTCGAACTGGGCGAATGCCGTCGGAGGAAGCAGCAGGCAAAGAACGCACAATAGTCGCATAGGCGCAGGGTTTATGCCCACGCTAACGGAGCCGGTACTGGCAGTTTACGGGCAACCCACAGACAGCCGTGGTATCCACGTCGGGAGGCACCTCGCCGACGTCGAAGAAACTTCGGTTGCCACAACACGACGCTGGTGGGGTGCAGCGCGCCTTCGGGAGTTATCTTGCCAAAATCGGAACGCGCGTTGTACTTTTGGGGTTGGCTTGCCTGCATGAAGAACAACGTACATTGGCTGTTGAGGAACCGTGTATTTCAGCACACACTGTTTTGGGTGTTTCATACGGTTTTCTACGCCGTGCTCTATGGCAGCTTCGAAGACAAGTACCAGCAGACTTTTATAGAAGAGCTGCTCTACCTGCCGGTAAAGATCATATTCACGTATTTCACGCTCTACTATTTACTTCCGCGCTACCTGCTGGCGGGCAAGGCGTATGCCTTCGCGCTGTGGTTCACCATCTCGTCGTTCGCGGCAGGCCTCGCACAGCGCTATGTGGCTTTCAATTTCGATTACCCGGTGTACTTCCCCGAGTACCTTGCCGATCCTTTCCTCTACTTTCCCAAAATCATCAAGATGTTTGTGGGCATCTATCCGGTGGTGTTCACCGCGGTGGCCATCAAGCTGCTCAAGTTCTGGTATGCCAACAAGCAGGCGCAGCAGGTATTGACGCAGGAAAAGCTGCAGGCGGAACTGAAATTCCTGAAGACCCAGATCCATCCGCATTTTCTTTTCAACACCCTCAACAACCTGTATGCGCTTACGCTGAAAAAGTCCGACATCGCGCCCGAGATGGTGCTCAAGCTTTCGGAGCTGATCAACTATATGCTGTACGAGTGCGTGGGCGACGAAGTGCCGCTGGACAAGGAGATCAAGTTCATACGCAACTATGTGGATATCGAGAAGATGCGCTACGGCGACTCACTGGATGTAGACATACGGATCGGCGGCAGCACCGCGGACCGCAACATCGCTCCACTTATTATTCTGCCCTTTGTGGAGAACTGTTTCAAGCACGGCGCCAGCGAAAACCTGCAGCAGTCGTGGGTAAAGATCAGCGTGGACGCGCATCCCGATCACCTCCTCATTAAAGTGGAAAACAGCAAAGGCGAGAACGGTCACACACCGAAGGAAGAAGGCATCGAGGGCATCGGCATTCAAAATGCCAAAAGGCGGCTCGACCTCCTCTACCCCAACCGCCATGAGCTGAAGATCATGAACGGCCAGGAAACTTTCCTGGTGATCCTAACACTGCAATGCCATTAATCGTAATAGAAGGATAAACCCCATTCACCTATGCCCCTGCGCTGTATCATTGTAGACGACGAACCCCTGGCTATCGAAGTGCTGGAGTCATACGTTACCCGCGTGGAAGGACTCGAGCTGGCGCATACTTTTCGCAATGCCGTGGCCGCCTTCAGCTACCTGCAACAACATAAGATCGACCTTATTTTTCTCGACATCCAGATGCCCAAACTTTCGGGCATCGATTTTCTCAAGACATTGAAGCACCCGCCCAAGGTAATTTTCACAACGGCTTTCAGAGACTATGCGCTGCAAGGTTACGACCTGGAAATAACCGACTACCTGCTGAAGCCGATTCCCTTCGACCGGTTTTTGAAGGCCGTGGCGAAAGTGCTGCACACGAAGGAGGCGTCCGACGGCGCTATTTCCAAAATGATTCACTCCGGCAACGCCGACGATGACTACGTGTTTTTTAAAGTCGACAAGAAAATGGTGAAGACGCGCATGAAGGATATCGTATACATAGAAAGCATCAAAGACTATGTGAAAGTGCGCACGGCGGAAAAGGAGATCATCACCCAGCAAAAAATAAGCTACCTCGAAGAGAGCCTGCCCGGCGAACGCTTCCTGCGTGTGCATCGCTCTTTTATTGTGAACAAAGAGAAGGTGGATGCCTATTCGGCCACGGAAATTGACATTGGAAAATCGAGCATCCCGATCGGCGCAACTACAAGAACGACGTGATGAAGGTGCTGGGCAAGAAAATATTCTGATCAGAACTTCTTGATAATAAACTCCACGCGACGATTCAACTGCCGCGTCTCTTCTGCTTCGTTGCTTGCAATTGGTTTACTGCCGCCGTAGCCCTTGCCGGTTACCCGGTTGGCCACAATGCCCTTGCTCACGAGGTACTCGCGCACGCGCTCCACACGCAACTGCGACAGCCGCACGTTGTGCGACTGAATGCCACGGTTATCGGTGTGGCCCGCAAGTTCGATTTTTACATTGGGGTTCTTGTTGAGAAACTCCACCACCAGGTCCAGTTCGGGAAATGAATCTTCCAGCAAGTTCGACGTACCCCTTTCGAAAAGCACGCTTTTCAGGTTCACCGTTGTGCCTCGTTCTACCGGCTGAAGTTTGAAGTTCATCTCCAGCGTTTTCATTTCATAGGTCTGAATGTCGAGCTTCTCCATCGTGCTCACGAAACCTGGCGCTTCAATCTTTACACGGTACTCTTCGGTGGAAGGTATCTTCACAGAATAGCCGTCGGGCACGGAAGTAGTGGCCGCGTTGTCGAAGGTGGGGCCGTTGAATGAAATGTGCGCCACTACGGGCTCGCCGGTTTTGGAGTTCGTCACCTTTCCGTAGATGGTCACGATCTTCGCTGCGGCGTTGTCGGCCGCTCCATAGTTTATCTCCACGATTCGCGAAACCGTGTCCACTCTTGCCAGCACCACCGTATGGGTGCTGTCGATCAGCATCGGTTTGCCGGGCACGAATACTTTAATGTCGGAGTACTCGTCGCTGTTGTTTGTGCCGCTGTACACGGCATATCCCAGTACCGGATATTCGCGGTAAAAGAGTTCGCGGCCTTCGGAGTTTACACCCGCGCCCATGTTTTCCGGCGCCGTCCAGTTTGTCCACGTGTCATCAAGGCGTGTGGCGCTGAATATGTCGAAGCTGCCGCTTCCCTTGCGGCCGTTGCTGGAGAAAATACAGCGTTTTGCCGTCGGGCGGAAAATTATAGGGACAAAGTTCCTGGAACTGCGTGTTGATGGTGGACCCGAGGTTTTTAGGTTCGGTCCAGCGGCCGTCTTCGTTAAATGATACATACAAGTCTTCCACACCATAGGTGCCGTACGTTTCGGCCGAGAAAAGGAAGAGCGCCTTGTCGGGCGTGATGTAGCCGCTCACGATGCGCGACTTGTTTCTGAAATAAGGGATAGAAATATTTTCGGGTTGCAACCAGCCGTTGCCGCTGTTGCGGGAAATAGAAATACCTTGTGAGTGCACCTGTTCGCCGTTGGCGGTGTAGTGACTCATTAAAAAGAGCTGCGAACCATCGGCAGACATACCCCCCACAGCATTGTAGCCGGCATCGTTGAGTGTAACACCACCATGCACGGGTGCAGCCCAATGGTCGCCCAGCCACCGCGAAATCCAGATATCGCCCGGATCTTTTTTGCCTCCCACGTTAGACGGATGGTTGCCGATTGTAAAGAACAACGTGGTGCCATCGGGACTAATAACTGGGCTCTGCTCGTCGTAAGGCGAATTGACCAGGTTCAGCGATTCCTGGGAGATGGGCTGTGCATCAGAAGTACAAAGCGAGATCAAAAAGTAAAAAACAGGCAATAGCATGGCACGCATAATAAAATGCAAACACTTTTTTCAATAACTCAATGGTAAATATAATAAAGTCATCACCAAACAACACGAAGGCTATCGGCGAGACGCTTTACTTACCCACGGATTGAGTGTGACCGAGAAGCGCCACGGCAGTTTGGCATCATCACCCGCATAGTCTATGCCGATGCGCATCAAACATCGATGCTGCCCCTGGTAAATCGCTGGCCGTTGTCTTCGATCCAAACTTCGGTATCGCGAAGCCATTTTCCATTGTGTGTTCGATCAATGCCCAAAGCCTGGGCCAGTTTGCCGGGACCGGAGGTGAGCTGAAACCCCGGGCTTGTTGCCGCGGCGTGTCACCATGGTGGTTGTACCGTCGAGTGGCTCGATCGCACGCACGAGCACGGCGTCGGCCTTGCCCGCAACATTAGTGACTACGTTGAACATGTGGTGCATGCCGTAGCAAAGGTACACATACGCGTAGCCGCCGGTTTCGAACATGATGGCGTTGCGGGCGGTTTTGCGACCGCCAAAGGCATGGCAGCCCCGCTCCTTCCACGAATACGCCTCCGTTTCCACGATGATGCCCGAGGTGTGTACGCCGTTCATCCGCGTATGCAGCGACTTCCCAAGCAGTTCGCGTGCAATTTGAACGACGTTCGACCGGCAATAAAAGTCCTCTGTCAGTTTCATTGTGGCGTTGGGTTTCTCAAGTAATAAGAATAACTAAATTTGACGCTCAAACTCTAAACGAACGCAAACATACAACCTCATGAAAAAACTTGTATTGATGGCCCTGGTAATTGCCACTGGTCTTACTGCCAAGGCTCAGGTAACAACCCCGCAGCCCAGTCCGGCGGGGTCGGCATCCACCGTGGTGGGACTCACCGACGTTAAGATCGACTATTCACGCCCTCGCATGCGCGGACGCAAGATTTTCGGTGCCGAGTCTTCGGTCGTGGTGCCCTACGGCCAGATATGGCGTACCGGCGCCAATAGCGGTACCGTGATTTCTTTCTCCGACGACGTGACGGTGGAGGGCATTAAGGTACCCAAAGGAGAATACCTCCTTCTCACATGGCCCGGCGCCAGCGAGTGGACCATCTCCTTATATAAGGATGTGAGCATGGGCGGCAACACCGATGCGTACGACAAATCGAAGGACGCCGCCAACTTTAAGGTGAAGGCCGAGAAACTGACTGAGAAGGTTGAAACCCTCACCTTCAATATCGCCGACATCGCCGACGACAGCAAGAGCGCCAAGGTGCAACTGACGTGGGAAACACATCGGTGAAGTTCACCGTCGGCGTGGACTACGATGCAAAGGTGATGGCGTCGATTAAAGCCAGCACGCAGCCCGGCTCAAGCCCCAACAACTTCTTCCAGGCCGCCGTGTATTACCTGGAAAACGGAAAGGACCTGAAACAGGCACAC
>JAAURZ010000233.1 GCA_012031955.1 Bacteroidia bacterium | reverse complement strand
GATCATGTCTACATCCCCTTGCAGCTCCTGCTGGTCTGCTGCGCGAAAATTCTAAACATGAATCGCTGACCCTCTCCGGTGTCGTCGATCGCCTCGGATTCGGCGGTCGAGTCGGTTGGTGCCTGGCCGATGGTTTCGCCCGACGCTACCAATGGTGGACCTGCAGACGCTGTCACGCTCGACGACTGTCCGTCGGGTTGTGGTGCGTCGCTGGATGTGACTGTACGCATCGGCTGATTGGTGTCTGGGTTGATGTCCTGTCCGGCAATTCCTTCCGCCACAAAAGGGCCGCTATACACCCAGGTGTCTTTAAACTCCGAGTCTTCGCGTAGCCGCTTTGCTTCATCTATCGCCGCTGTCCTGTCTTCAGTATCCATGACGAACACATAATACAACTGCCGGTTTTGATTCATTTCAAAACGGGCGTCAAGGCGCCGGTCGCGGGCATAGGTAGCAAAATTGATTGCGTTCTTGTGAATTGCAAAGGCTCCGATGACCACATAACTGTGTCCTGGTGCACCGAGGGGTTGGGCGTAAGTAATTCCCTCGGCAACAATGGCGGAGAGAAAAATAGCTGAAAAAACGCCCGCCTGTGCAAAAAATCGTAGGGTTTTCATAGCACAAAGGTTAACTGTCAGGCAATAAATAATCTACGAATATAGCAAAGAATTATATAACCACAAGTAATCTGCTATTTTCAACAAGTTACATCTTGCTGATCACTTCAAAGGTCTCTTCCAGTATTTCTCCTTGCTCGTCTACCAGTGTAAGCGTGTGTTTTCCTGCGCCGGGCGACAGGCCCAGCCTGTGGCTCTTTTGTGTAGCGCCGAGGTAGCTGCCATCGAGGTGCCAGTAGACTTTGACCGTGGGTGATCGATGTACGAGTTCGAAGATGGTGCTGCCCACCTCGCCGGCCAGGTCGCGCGGAATGAATATGCGCGTGTTTGGTTTTGGATAGACAAGGTCCATCGACTGGTGAGTGAGTGCCGAGGCGCAGCGCGCATGCAGCGGCGGGAGCGACCGGTAAGAAAGGTTTTGCGATCGGTAGTAATATTCCTGCAAGGGTGGCAACACAAACCACCTCTCGGCTACCATGTCGCTTACCTGCGCGCACGAGCTATTCACTCTGTACCTTTTGTCCTTCGACAGGTGTATCTGCTGGTGATATGGGCATGGCATGCTTTCCAGTCCTCGCTCAAGCACGAAGCCTTTCACAACGGCATCGCACTCATGGGTACTGCGATGGCCGCTGCGGGCACAAATATCTATTTCCGACATTTCGGCGACGGGCTTTTCGAACCAGCGGTTGCCGGGCAAGAAGGCGAAGATATCGAACAACATGGGTGCTGCGGCGTCGGTGCCTGTGAGCCCGGGGCGGCCTTCACCGTCGGCATTGCCGGCCCATGCGGCAACCACATAGTCGGGTGTAACACCCACGGCCCACGCGTCGCGCAGGCCAAAGCTGGTGCCGGTCTTCCACGCGATAGGTTTCGAACTGCTGAAGTAGCGCCAGCCCGACTCCTCGCCCGGCCGCGACAAGTCTTTGAGTGCATCAAAGGTCTGGTAGATGGCGCCCGCACTAAGCCATGAACTGGCTTCGGGTACTTCACCGGGTTCCTGCTCGCGTTCAGCATAGTGCGGCGCGTGAAAGTCGGCGCGACAATAGCGGTTTTCGCCGGCATGTTGCGAAAAATTATTGAGCGTGCGCGCCATCGAAGCGTACATACCCGCAATGTCCCACAGTGAGCCCTCGGCACCACCGAGTATAAGTGACAAGCCGTAGTGGTCGGGCGGCTCTGTGAGCGTAGTCATGCCCATGCTGGTGAGCAGCGAATGAAAACGTTCGTAGCGGTAGTCGCGCAACAGGTACACGGCGGGAATGTTGAGCGAGCGCATCAGTGCCTGGTCTGCCGGTACAGCGCCGTCGAACTGTCGTGAGAAGTTTTTCGGCGCAAAGCCGTTGATCACGGTTGGCACGTCGGGCAGGATGGTGTGGGGAAGTATGCGCCCTTCGTCGAGCATGGCGGCATACAGAAATGGTTTTAATATGCTGCCGGTACTGCGCGCAGCGGTGATCACATCTACGTCGTCGCCGTGATAGGGTTCATCGACGTTGGTGTTTCCGATATAGGCAAGCGTGCGACCTGTGTGCACATCAAGCACGAGTGCGGCAGCATTGTACACGTGGTTCGCCTTGAGCCGCTGATGATGGTCCGCCACGATCTGTTCAACGCGGCGCTGCAGCGGAAGCTCCACGGTAGACTTCACTTTCTGCTGACCGTGGCCGTCGGCTTGCAACCGCGTAAGCAGATGGCGCGCAAAGCGCGGCAGGGGCAGCGGCTCGGCAGGTATTTGCTCCTCTTTCGCGAGCGCGCATGTGAACGAATCGATCTTGCCTACCGCCAGTAACTTGTCGAGCAAGCCGTCGCGCTTGGTTTTTAACAGCGCCCGATTTTTTCCGGGATGTATAAGCGACGGCGCATTGGGCAGCACGGCAAGCAAGGCAGCCTCGCTCCACGAAATGGAAGACGGGCTGCGACCGTAGTAGCGCCAGCAGGCTGCTTCGAGACCTACCACATTGCCACCGAAGGGTGCGTGCGATGCGTACAGATTCAGTATTTCTTTCTTTGAATAGCGAAACTCAAGCCTGGTGGCCAGCACCATCTCCAACAGTTTCTCAAGCACGGTGCGATCCTGCCCTTTCCTCGCCATCCTGATCACCTGCATGCTGAGTGTGCTGCCGCCACTCACTACACGGCCCGCCCCGATGTTCTGGCGAAGCGCGCGCATCAACGACAACAGGTCGACGCCCGGGTGGTAATAAAAGCGCTTGTCTTCGAAAGTAATTATCGCCTCTTCAAATCGCGAAGGCACACTGCCGGATTGGGGGAAGCGCCACTGCCCATCGGCGGCGATACTCGCCGACAGCAGCTCGCCTTGCGCATCCTCGAGCACCGTGGAGTACGGATCCGGAAAAAGCTTGCCAGGCAGGCACGTATAGTACGCGACCAATGCCGCAACGGCGATGCTATAGCCAACAATTTTTTTGTGTCGGCGAGTCATGTTGTTATTGCACTACCGGCTTCACCACTTCCACTTCCATTCCTTTTTTCCGGCCATAGATGCTGTTGTCGTACATGGCCTCGCAACTTACGGCAGGCAGATAAAACTTGCCTGCATAGCTGGCTGTGAGCAGCACCTTGTATGTTTTGGTGGTGTTGCGCCAGAGGTCAAAGTAGGTATAGACCCGATCGTCGCGGATGTCCTGGTAGGTAAATGCGTCCATCGTAAGAAAGCCTTGTGTATCGTCGGTGAGCCTCAGGTTGTTGATTTCCCAACCCGACGCGAAGACCTGTGCCAACGCCATGTTCTGATAGCCCGACCGTACCCCGGGGTGGCTGACCGTAACTTGCGCGACAAACTCCGTGCCCTGTTCCAGGCGTGCCGGATCGATAGGCACCCCGTTGGTGTCGGTATAATTCACAGTTACTCGCAGGTTATTTTCGGCATCATCTTCCTGGCCACGCGCGGGGGTGCCTTCCATAATCACCCTTGCAAACAAAGTACCCTTGCTTTCGCTCACGACTTTAATCGTCTGCTTCGCATCGGCATTGGTGACAGTCACTTGCGAGATGGGCAGCTCGGAGCTTGCCGTCACCGTTTTACCGTTGATGGTGTATTTGAATTTCAACTCACCCTTTTTGTCAAGACCCACAAACGCTGCAATCGCCTTGAGGCTGAAGGCCACCTCCTGGGTGCTCATCCAGTAGTAGCTGCTCAGTCTTTCCGACAGTTCTTTCACTAATTCGAACGCTTTGGTCTTCTCATTCAGCAACACGAGCGTTTCGATAATGAGCGCTTTGTCGCGCACGTCCGACCCGTAGGTGTATCCCATTTCCCGATAGGGTTTTACAGTGAGATCGAGGTTTGCGATCAACTTTTTCGCTGCCTCCGCTTGTCCTGATTTGGCGTAGGCGGCAGCAAGCATCCAGGCCGCGGTCGACGACAATGACATTTCGCGGAGTCTGTTCATCGCACCCAATTCGGGCGAACCCGAAAGGGCCAGGGCGTAGAGCCGGTATGCCTGCATCAAAGTGGTATTGTAGTACTCGTCTTCCCGACGCCATTCCTGCGCCCGTGCACGCTGGAATTTTTGCCATCCCTTTATCATGTCTGCCGGTACGTAGTAGCCTTTTGCTTTGGCTTCGATAAGGAAGTGGCCTGCATAGGTAGTGCCCCATGGGTCGGACGAAGTATTGCCCGGCCAGTATGAGAATCCGCCGTCGCCATGCACGAATTGTTTCAGCCGTTCAATACCTGCGGTCACATTTCGCTGCACGGCTGCCTTCTCGTTGTCGGTAAGTACTTTAACAAAGTCGAGGTAGAGTTGAGGGAACACAGACGACGTGGTTTGTTCCACACATCCGTAGGGATAGTTGAACAAGTAGCGAATGCGCGACCCGAGGTTGATGGGGGGTATATTTGAAACCTCCAGCACTGCGGTATTGGTACCCAGGATACCGAATGGCGCAAGATCGGCGTCCCAGGTCTTACCGGGCTCCAGCAGTTGATCGATCACTTTCGTTACCGGCGTGTTCGGATTCCTGATTTCAATCTCTATTATATCGGTTGCCTTGTAGTTACCGGAGGTGGCGGTTACTTCTACTTTGGCGACGCCGGTCTGGGGTTTAACAGATAACTCGAAGTCGGTGGTAAGATCGCCAATGCCGGCGAAGGTGACGGTCTTCGAACTCTGTGCAAGCGATACTGGTCCGCTTACTTTCACGTCAACTTTTGCTTGTTTGATGTTTTTCTCAGACGCGAACAACGTTACTGGAAGTCTTACAGTCTCCTCAGGGCCGAGCACGCGCGGGAGGTGGCCAGCACCATGAGCGGCTTGCGCACCGGCGTGGCTTTGTCTGTTTTTCCATAGGCGCCTTCGTAGCCAGCCACCACCATCGTTCTTACTGAACCCACGTATTGGGGCATGATGAACTTGTGCGTGGCTGTGCCGCCGTCGAGGGTAAAAGGTCCGAAGAATTTCACGACGGGTTTGAAACGATTGGCACGAGCGTCTTCTTCACCAGCCCGCATCTCAGCATCGCCGCCAACAGCAAGCAGTCGCTCGAGTCGT
>JAAURZ010000232.1 GCA_012031955.1 Bacteroidia bacterium | reverse complement strand
CAGGTGGGCTACGAGGATTGTACGAGGGAGATGACCGAGCCAAGCGAAACACGTCCCCCCAGATCCGCGGGAACTTGACGCACGTGCGGAACTGCAAAAGTTGTTTCAGAAGAACCAGAGCGAAGTGTTCTTCTCAAGACAGCTGGAAGTTTCGCTGGCGGAACATCGTTTCCAGCATTCCTGGTGCACGCTGAATGGACACGCAAAACTGCGCACCCCGTACGCATTAGCGTACCGATTCGATGAACGGATTGCGAAAACGGCGATTAAACCGCGAGTGGCGAGAAAAAAACCCCGCCACGTGGGCGGGGTCCTGTTTCTCACTGGGGAATATTCTCAATCAGAGTACGTCGCCCTGATGTCTTCGCCGACGAGCCACATGCCGGCCATCAACACGCCGAAGGGCAGCCAGCTCTGGGCGAACTCGGAGCGTCCCACCAGCATCAAGTAGAGCGGGTAGCCGGCCACGGCCAGGTATTTTCCGGAGGGTGAAATGGCCGATGCGTACAGCATGCCCTCCCAGCCATCGCCGATTTGAGATTCAAACTTGCGCAGCATTTCGCCCGACTCGGCGCTCCAAAGCCGGATGGTCTTGTCTTCAGAAATAGAAATGATTTTGTGTCCGTCGGGGGTGAACAGCAGGTTGTGTACTTTGCCCGAATGCCCCATCGGATTGATCATGATCCGCGGTGCTTGCGCCATCACCAGGGAGGTCGCCAGAACCCATGCAAGGGAGAGGCTGTAATTGAGCCGTTTAATAACCATAGGATTTCGGAATCAGGAAATAAAAATACTTATTTTTTGCCTGGAAACCGAAAAGGTAACCCTCGGGTGCCTAATACTCAGAATTGGGAGTAGAATATTGTGGGGTTGGTTCTAATCCACAAGTCTGCTCGAATCAGGTACCCGAAGGTCAATGGCTCCTTCCCATCAAACCGTGCATTCTGGATACGGCGCCAAAAAAGACTCCGTAAAACAAAATAATCGCCGTAAACACTATCAAAATCATGCTCTCAGTGGTTGTGTTTACAAATATCCAAGAACCCGGGCTGGCGCCCATTGGTTAGACTGGCGTAGGCAGAGAGTAAGTTTTGATGTATTTTTGTAAGATATTAGGAGACAAAAACGCCTTCATTCGCTCGTTTGAAGGACTTTTCGTCTCTCTTTAACATTGAAAATCAACACGATATGATAAATAAGCCCAAACTACTGCCCGCGCTATTGGTCATGCTATTTTTGATGGCCACGGGATTCGCCAATGCCAAAGTTTTACAAATTCAGGATACAACGCACACGCACCCCAAAGATTGGCAACTTCTGGACCCTGCCGACGACCATGTTCATGGCGTGAGCGCCGAAAAGACTTATCAAACACTGCTCAAAGGCAAGCCCTCTAAAACCGTGCTTGTGGCCGTCATCGATTCGGGCATCGACATCAACCATGAAGACCTGAAAGACATTATATGGACGAACGAAGATGAAATTCCCGGCAACGGCATCGACGACGATAAGAACGGCTATGTGGACGACGTACACGGCTGGAGTTTCATCGGCGGAAAAAACGGCAACGTAGACCAGGACACCTATGAGCTTACGCGCGAATATGTGCGGCTGAAACCCAAGTACGGAAGCATGGAAGAGTCGAAGGTGGGCAAAAAACAAAAGGAAGAATTTGCTTACTGGAAGAAAGTCGAAAAGGCTTTTGAAGAAAAAGCGCAGGAGGCACAGCAGCAGTACAAGTTGTATAACACCTTTTATGAAAACATCTCCGTAGGCAACGATACGCTCAAGAAAATTCTCGGCGTGCCCAAGCTGACCAAGGAAATGGTGGAGCAGCTTAAGTCCAACGACCAGGTGATCAGCATGGCCAAAAGCGCGGTGATCTACATCTTTCAAAACGTGGGCGAAGATGCCGACGTGGATGAAGTGCTGAGCGAACTGAAGGAGGCCGTCGACTACTACGGCAAGCAGGCGAAGTATGGATATAACACCGACTTCGATCCGCGCTCCATCGTGGGCGACAACTACAGCGACCTCTCGCAACGAAACTATGGCAACAACGACGTGATCGGCCCCGACCCTTCGCATGGCACGCACGTGGCGGGCATCATCGCCGCCAACCGCACAAATGACATCGGCATGAAAGGCGTAGCCGACAACGTTCGCATTATGGTAGTGCGCGCAGTGCCCGATGGCGACGAGCGCGACAAAGACGTGGCCAACGCCATCTACTATGCTGTCGACAACGGGGCGCGCATCATCAACATGAGTTTTGGCAAAGACTACTCGCCACAAAAAGAGGCTGTCGACAAAGCCGTGAAGTATGCCGAAACGAAAGGGGTGCTGTTGGTGCACGCGGCCGGCAACGACGGCTCCAACAACGACGACGGCAACAACTACCCTTCGCGGTTATATGCCGACGGCAAAGAAGCCAAAACCTGGATTGAGATAGGCGCGTCGGCATGGGGCAGCAACGAAGAGTTTGTTGCATCATTCTCGAACTATGGAAAAAAGACCGTCGACTTTTTCTCACCAGGTCATGAAATCTATTCGTCGGTGCCCGGCAACTTGTACGAAGACAACAGCGGCACCAGCATGGCAAGCCCGGTGACGGCCGGCGTGGCTGCGATGCTGATGGAATATTTTCCGACGCTCACTGCCGCCCAGGTGAAGGAAATACTGCGCGCCTCCACGCGCAAGTTCGACGGACTGAAAGTGATAAAACCAGGCAGCGACGAGCTCACCGACCTTTCAAAAATCTCCATCACCGGCGGTTTGGTGAACGCTTATGAAGCCGTGAAGCTCGCCATGAGCATGAGCGGACAGAATCCGGAGAAGTAATCGAACACATTTCGTTCGCTTTCGGGAAAAAAAGGTGCTGAAAAAAGATTTCAGCACCTTTTTTCTTGTGCATCAAGTCGAAAATACCACAGCTAAGGGTATTGCCATGACAACATTTTACCGAACCAATTACCGATTTCGTGTGTAACTGTGGTCCATTCACACGCAAACGCGTTTCCTATCACCCTTCAATATCAGGCTGCTTGCGGCTGTCGCCGCCATAAGGGTTAAGGTAGATTTCATGATAAATCTACCTAGCCATGAAAAATTTTTTCTTTGTCCTTCTCCTCCCTAGCCTGCTGTCTTATCATTTGCACACCAACGCCTCCATCACGCCCGCCGACCGTGTTGGGTTTGCATTGCCCGACTCCGTTACGGAGTTTACGCTTCGTTACGAGACGATTGAAAACCTGATCATCCTTCCGGTTCAGATCAACAAAGATCTCAAGCTCAATCTCATTCTCGATACCGGTTGCAGAAACATCGTGCTGTTTGGGAGGCGCTTCAACAAGTACTTCCGCTTCGAGCCAGGCAAGGTCGTGAAGTTTTCGGGCCTGGGCGACGGCAACCCCGTGGAAGGAAGTGTGGCGCTTAACAACACGGTATCGATCGGCGCCGTGCTCGGCGAGCGCATTCCGCTGGTGGTGGTGCCGAGCCGCAACCTCTTCAGCTCATTCACGAATATACATGGCGTTATAGGCTATCGATATTTTCTCAGTTTCAGATAGAAGTAGACCCACTTCACCAGTCGATCACATTCAGACCTGTCGCCAAGGCCTTCGTGCCTCCCGGATTTACCATGATACCGATGACCGTTACCGATGCCAGGCCGATGATCAACTCCACACTCACACTTGGCGACTCGAACAACCTCACAAGGACGCTCATGGTAGACACCGGCTCGACACTTGGTCTGCTGCTTAAATCAACGGACATTAAGTCGCTGGCACTGGCCGGCAAAAACGAACCCCTGGGCAGAGGGTTTAATGGATACATCAACGGCATAGTGGCCAACTCACAACGGCTGCTTCTTGAAACGTATGAAATCCTGAACCTGCCCACAGGCATTGTTGAATCCGAGTGGCACAACCACGCATCCGTGGGCATGGATGTGCTGAAGGACTACGCATTCATTCTGAATTATGTAATGGGCTACGCCTGCCTGAAAAAGCAATCATAAAGTTGGCTTGCACCGGGGTGGAAGGATGCGCGCAATTGCGTATACTCGTGCATGGCTTTCACCCAACTGCTGCCGCAAGCCGAAGCCCGGCAACTGGTTTCGTGCTACTGGTTCGTCGACGACGACGGCACCACGCCTGTGGAGCAGAAGATCGTGCCCGACGGCTACCCCGAAATCATCTTTCATTTTGGCGACCCTTACGAAATAAAACTGCGCGACACATGGAGCCTGCAAACGCGCGAGTTGCTGGCGGGCCAGCTTACGCGATACTTCCACCTGCGCAACACGGGCACATCGGGCATCGTGGGCATCAAGCTTCAGCCAACGGCCATCGCGCACCTTTTCAACTGCACCATGTCGGACATTACCGACAGCGTTGTCAACTTCAGGGGCACGCTGCCTGCCGCCTTCGCAATGTTAAACCCGGCTATTGAATCTTACATTTTTGGTCGCAACAAAACTGTGCTGGCCGGCCAGCTCGACCATCTCTTTACCGCGAGAAGCCTGTTGTCGCGGCCACTGGCGGTGGATGCGGCGGTGAAACAAATCATCGACTCCAACGGCAATTTGAATGTGGAAGAAATGTGCGACGCCAACGCGATAAGTGAACGCCAACTCGAACGACAGTTCCGGCGCTACGTGGGGCTGTCGCCGAAGTTTTATGCGCGCGTCATTCGCTTCAGTTACATTTTCCAACTGGTGAACGCACCCGGGTTTTCGTGGACGGACCTCAGCCTCGAAGCCGGATTTTATGACCAGCCTCATTTCAGCAAAGACTTCAAGGCATTCACCGGCGAAGAGCCGAGCCGCTACCACTTCAATGAGGAAACGCTCGCCAACTTTTTTATGAAACGGAAGTGAATGTCGGTTTTTTACAGGACAATGTGCCGCGGCTCTTTTTTTCTTTGTGAAAAACAATTTCTCATGAAGACGATACTATGCACCTTGCTGCTGTGCCTGCCGCTCGCCGCCAGCGCCCAGCCCTCCGGAAAAGATTTTTCGCGCATGCAATGGCTCCTCGGCACCTGGCAACGCGAGCAGACGAAGCCAGGTAAAACCGCCCACGAGCGCTGGGAAAAATATCGGACAAAGAATGGAAGGGTTACGGCGTAACGCTG
>JAAURZ010000231.1 GCA_012031955.1 Bacteroidia bacterium | reverse complement strand
AGTTCTTTGCTGGTATACACCAGGTTAATGGGCGACCCCTTGGCGTATAACGCCAGCGCCTTCAGGTCGATCGCCATCGGCTCGATCTTCGTCAGCGTCGCGTCCTTGTACGTCCACGTCTTCAGCACTTTGTTGCGGCTATCGGTAAGCGACAGGCTGCGGTGTTCGCCGTTGCGACCGCAGTGGTTGTATTTCACCGTCAGTTGCCCCTCGGTCTGTGCGGGCAGCGCTACTTTGGGCGTTTCATAGCCCTTGCTCGTCACAAATTGTGAGACCACACGGTCGCTGCCGATAAATACTTCATAGTGTTCGCCCCCGAAATCGCCGGTAAAGGCAAACAGTGTAGCGGTGATCATAAGCGCCGCGGCGCCCTTCATCCATAATTGCATGTGTCGTTTCATAGTCATTGCGGGTTAGTGATACATAGAGACTACCTGGGTGTTGATACGCCAAAGAAAAGGCAGGGGCCGACACCGCCCTAATTATCTTGACGTGGTGCCGGGCCGGTTGATGAGATGCAACGAAGGTGGGAATAACCATGCGGGCCTGCGCCCGCATGGCATAGATCAAACGCCGGGAGCGGCACTTATTTCGGTAGAGACGGCCGCACTTCGATTTTGCTGGGCAGCGTGCGCGGGTTCATGTTCAGCAAGTCGAGCACCAGCTCGCCGATGTCTTCGGGTTGTATCTTCCACGCGTCTTTGTCAGACGGTTCGTGGTTGTTGAAGTGGGTAGCGACAGACCCCGGCATGATGGTGCTCACTTTGATGCCGTAAGGCCGCAGGTCAAGCATGGCCGACTGCGTGAAACCAGTGAGGCCAAATTTGCTCGCATTGTAAGCCGTGCCGTTGGCGAAGAAGTTGGTGCCCGCCAGGCTGCTGATCGTAATCACATAGCCTTTGGACTGCTTGAGTGCTTCCAGGCTGGCCTTGATGCTGTAGAAGACGCCGGTCAGGTTGATGTCGATGGTCTCATTCCATTGCTCCGGAGTCAGCGACTCGATGGAAGCGAAGTGTCCGACGCCTGCGTTGGCGATGAGCGCGTCGAGATGCCCCCATTGTTTCAATACAGTTTGTATGGCTTGTTGTTGATCTTCCAGGCTACGTACGTCGGCCACGATGCCGGTTGCGTGATCTTTGACAAGCGTATTGAGTTGTTCCGTCGCCTGGTCGAGGGTGGTTTTGTCGCGCCCGGTGATGGCCACGTGCCACCCTGCCTTCAACAATACTTCTGCGATGCCGTAGCCGATACCTTTGCTGCCACCGGTAATGAATGCTGTCTTCATAGAAAATACAATAAAGTGTTTAATAATGGTATGCCAGATTCAACAACCCCGGACAGTGATCAGTTTCATGCCCTGCTTTAATTTTTCATGCAATCGCCGATGATCTCCATAGAGCTGTGAGGAGGCGGTCTTATTATCATACCGGTAGCCGGGCGATCACGCATGGCTATTTCATAATATTCAATTAAACTTGAGAACATTTTAACGACGCGATTTCCTGATGCAAGCAACTTTTGAAATAAGCCTCTATCCGCTATCGGAGCAATACGAGAAAATCGTGCTGGAATTCCTGGCCGATCTCAACGAATACAACGACATAACCGTGGAAACCAACGGCATGAGCACCCAGGTGTTCGGCGAACTGGACCACGTCTTCCCGATTCTGCAGGAGTTGAGTAAAATATACATGGAAAAGTATGCGGCCATACTGGTGATGAAAGTAGGCAAAGGGCATTTACGCTACTGAAACGATTCGACATATATGAAGGTCACGGATTAATTAACGGGCTTATCAGTGGTGGACTACTATGAAACACTAGGGTTGACGTCGGGTGCCAGCCACGACCAGATTCGTCGTGCATACAGGGAGTTGGCGAAAGAAGCATCATCCGGACCGCAATCCCTCGCCCGAGGCCGCAGCGCGCATGACCGAGATCAATCACGCCTACGATATATTGTCCGACCCCGTGAAGCGCCAGGCGTACGACAATCGCTTTACCACCGCATTTACATACGAGGCACCCAAACGTGAAGACCCGCGTGAGGTATACAAGCGCGAATACTTACGAAAGCGGCGTGAAGAAGAGCAGAAGGCCTGGGAAACGAAACGGATGTGGCAGGAGCGCGTCCATAAGATCATGTGGTATGCCTGCATGCCAGTCGCGCTGCTTGGTGTGGTGCTCGTGATCGACTCGCGTCTGCCGCCGGTAACTCGTGAATCACGGGTGCATACAGCCTGGGTTGCCCGCGACAAGGAGGACGGTCGGTATTATGGATTCCTCGCCGCGACGGGTGCCAGAATGATTGTTTCCGTTTCGGCCCTCGAGGCTTTTGAACAGACATACCCAAGGCCGCCAATCCATATTCACACGTCAACAATACTCGGCAAGGAACGCGGTGCTTCTATTGAAATAGACGGTACCTTGTACAGCATGCCCCCGGAGTCAGGGATATACAACCCGGGCTTTCCGTGGCCGCTGTTCCTGCTCGTGAGTGCAGCCATCGCGTTGGCGCGACCGAAATATTCCGCCATCAACAGCGCCATCGCCACAATTGCCCTCGTGAGCGGCCTGGTCGTTGCGCTGGTATTGCGCGGCAGCTGACAAAGTTCGGTGGTGCCGCCTCTCATAACTGCCTGAATCCTTGAAGCGCAGCACTTGTAATTGTTGTTAGAAATTATGATCTTTTACCGTCAAGTATTTTTTAACCTAAATCAAAACCGTTGAACTCCACCCAACTTGAACACTTTCGAAATCTTGTTTCACTCTCGGCGGTAGATGGCAAGATTGAAGACGTTGAACGTGCCGCGCTCTCCAAGATCGCCTACGAGCGCGGAATAGCCCTGGATCGACTTAACTTCATGCTTACCAGGGCGAGCGAGTATGTGTACCTGATTCCTCAAAACCACATCGACAAAGAAAAGCAGTTGAAAGAAATGATCGAGTTCGCCGTCATCGATGGCGAGTTTGCCCAGGCTGAACACGATCTCATCGTTACCGTCGGTCAGAAACTTGGGTTCGACAAAGACCAGGTCGAGGCCATCATCCGGAGACAAACATCCGGTATCGACAAAGCCTGACCTGCGGTTCTTATGACGACAACTCCGGCTGGATAGCTCCAGTTGAAATATCGCTTGCGCCCGTGTGGAATCCATAACCGGCCGGCATCTCATACCATATATGTTCAACCTAAACCGAACGGTATGAGAAACGCTTTACTGTTATCCTTCTTTTGTGTGCTCATCGCTACCATGGCCCTGTCACAAGGGACGCTGCGCAAAGTACACGGCACGCTGCTGGATCCACTCACAGGCGATCCACTGCCAGGCGTCAACGTCGTGATCAAGGGTACTACGACGGGCACAACCACGGATGCACGTGGCTTTTATGAACTGACCGCGCCCGAAGACGGCACACTGGTATTTTCCTTTGTCGGATTTCAAACCAAAGAAATACCCGTGGCCGCTGTGCTGCGCACGATGGGTGAGCCCGCCGCAGGCGAAACAACCGCTGAACCTGTCAAAGTATTTCGCCACACCATCGAGGGCGATCCGGACAAGACGCTCTCGCCTTACTTCTTCGTGCAGAGCGACGACCCATCCACCGATCAGCTTCCGCTCAAGTCCACCAACGCGCGCGTGAATATCGCGGGCGTCATCGCCGACGTGCGCGTCGAACAGGTGTACATCAACACCGGCAAGACTACCATCGAGGCCATGTATATTTTCCCAGGCTCCACGCAGGCGGCCGTCTACGGCATGAGCATGCGCATAGGCAACCGGATACTTACAGCCAGGATCAGGGAAAAGCAGGAGGCGCGCCGCGAGTACGAAGAGGCTCGCGAAGCAGGCAAGACCGCCACCTTACTGGAACAGCAACGCCCCAATGTATTTCAAATGAACGTCGCCAACATTTTGCCGGGCGATACAATAACCGTGGCACTGCAGTACACGGAACTGCTGGTGCCGAAGGAGGGAACATACGAGTTCGTGTATCCAACTGTAGTGGGCCCGCGCTATTCCGAAACACCCGATGACGAAGCACACGCAGGAGAACGCTGGGTAGAAAGTCCATACACCGCCGAGGGTGTAGCCCCCATGTACGACTTTCACTTCCTGGCGCAACTCAACAGTGCCATTCCAATTAAACAAGTCACGTCCACATCGCACAAGGTTGACGTGCAGTTCACAGATCCGTCCACCGCTATCATACAATTAGACACCGGCGAAATAGATGGTGGTAATCGCGATGTGATTATCAAGTATCGCTTGCGCGGGAACCAGGTTCAGTCAGGCGTTCTGCTCTACCCGCATGAAGATGAGAACTTCTTTCTCCTGATGGTAGAGCCTCCCGACAAGCCGACGCTCGACCAGATACCCGGGCGCGAATACATATTCATCATAGACGTGTCCGGTTCCATGAGCGGCTTTCCCCTCGACGTAGCAAAAGAATTTATCCGGTCGCTCATCACATCGCTACGCCCCACCGACAAATTCAATGTAATGCTGTTTGAAAGCAGCAACAACATGCTCTATAAAAGAGCGGTAGAGGCAACTCAAGAAAATGTAAAGGAAGCGATGCGCGTGATCGATGAGCGGAACAGCGGAGGCGGCACGCGCTTGCTGCCCGCCCTGCACAATGCGCTGTCTCATCCGAAAAACGACGACTATGCGCGCACCTTCGTGGTGGTGACCGATGGCTATGTTACAGTGGAGAAAGAAGCAATGAGCCTGATTCGCAGCGAGTCTCCACCAGGCTAACCTGTTCGCCGTGGGCATTGGCTCGTCGGTAACCGTTTTCTCATCGAAGGTCTGGCGCGAGCAGCATGGCCGAGCCTTTTGTGGTAACGAATGAAAAGAAGCGCGCGAGGTCGGCCGCAAGTTCAAGAAGATGGTGGAAGCGCCGGTACTCACCAACATCAGGATCGACTATGGCGACTTTCGCGTTTACGACGTCGAGCCTGTGAGCATCCCCGACGTGTTTGCCGAACGACCGATAATTGTTTTTGGAAAATACACGGGCCAGTCCTCAGGTGAAATTACGCTCAACGGCGTCAGCGGTGCACATGCCTACCGGAAGTCTATCAACCTGGCGGATGCAAGTCGCCACCACAACCAGGCCTTGCGTTACTTGTGGGCCCGTAACAA